>JBDGQV010000139.1:8930-13369 GCA_042218725.1 Halothece sp.
ACATCAAATGAAATTCCAACCCGATGAGTCCGAATTTGTTGCATCATCGAGTGGGGGAAAAAGCCCACATTTAAAGTAATTTGCGGATGTTCCAAGGGCCCATAATGCCCTCGTTCTCCTGCTAATAAATATTTAATCACATTTTCGCCCGCTTGGGTTTCATCCGGGGCGCGATCGCGCTTTTCGGAGACAAATTCTTCCGAATAATCTTGATGCATTGCCAACCACATTACTTGTTGGGGATTCGGGGTAGCTTTGATGAGTTCGATTCTAAATTTATCCATTTATCTTTTGATCAGTTTCTAATATTGACAATTAAATCCGAGCCAAAGTTACGCGATCGGGTTGTTCTTGATATTTGCCTTTTCTTTGTTCATAACTTATTGAACAAGGATCGCCTTCTAAAAAGACTAATTGAACAATTCCTTCATTGGCATAAATCTTACAATCGGCGCTGGAAGAATTGGATAATTCTAACGTTAAATGGCCGCGCCAACCTGCTTCAGCAGGGGTAATATTGGCGATTAATCCACAACGGGCATAGGTTGATTTACCAATACAAATTACCGTTACATTATCGGGGATTTCTAAGCGTTCTAATGCCACACCTAAGCCATAAGAATGAGCAGGAAGAATGAAATAACTCCCGCTTTCATCAGTGCAGAGTTGCGTGGGTTCTAAATTGTCAGGATTAAAGTTTTTCGGGTCAACAATTGTCCCAGGAATATGACGAAATATCCGGAATTCATTGGGTGATAATCGAATATCGTACCCGAAGCTGCTTAAGCCATAGGAAATGACAGGAACGTTATTGTCCAGTTTCCGAATTTGTTGGGATTCAAACGGCGAGATCATTCCCTGACTGGCTTTTTCTTTAATCCATTCATCATTTTTTAACATTTCGCCTTACCTCTAAATTCCCCGAATTAACAGTAATCTTATCGAAAATGAGCAGTTGAAATCCTACCAGATTAAGCGATAATAGAAAAGAGAACACATGAGGAAGAATCTTGGATTTACCGTCGTTTCTCTGGTTGTGGAAAATTGCAGCCTGGTCAATGGGCTTGTCAGTGACCGCTTATGGCATTCTGGCAGGCACTGGCATTGGATTGTACTATTTCCGCGCCCAAAAATCACCGCGCCCCAAGTGGTTACGTCCTCTCCATTACACCTTCGGCATCATTTTAGTCAGTTTAGTGCTTCTTTTGCTAAGTATTGGCATTGTGGGCACTTTGGGACATTTTGGCAGTTTAGGCCATTCCCCTCATTTAATTGCTGGGTTGCTGGTGGTCGGATTAGTGTTGCTGTCCGCCGGAAGTGCCACGCAAATTAGTCCGAAACGGCCTTGGGCAAGACCGCTTCATGTTACCACAAATGCCATTTTATTTTTCGCATTGGCTTATGTCTCTTGGACGGGATGGACGGTTGTCCAAAAGTATTTAGATTAGAAAACAGGAAGGATTGAAATAGCAACGATGAGTAGTACAGTCATTATTGGCGGTGGTCTAATTGGAAGCGCGATCGCGCTATCCTTGCAACAGCGTGGTGAACAGGTAACGGTAATTAGCCGTCAGCAGGCCGAAGCAGCGGGATTTGCCGCCGGCGGGATGATTGCCCCCCAAGCGGAAGCGATTCCCCCCAGTCCGTTACTGGATTTAGCCCTACGATCGCGCCAATTTTATCCGGACTGGATTCAGCAATTGGAAGAGATGACGGGATTGGATACCGGCTATTTTCCCTGCGGGATTTTAGCCCCCGTCGTGTATGATGCCAGCAAGGAACCGGATTCGCCGCCGGTGGAACCAGCCACTTGGGTGGAAAAAACCGACCTGGAATTTTATCAAGCCGGACTCGGTGAAGATGTTGTCGGGGCCTGGTGGTATCCTGAAGATAGCCAAGTGGACAATCACGCCTTAATGAAAGCCCTCACTGCCGCAGCGAAACAAAGTGGGGCGACGTTTCGAGAGGGCGTAACTGTGAAAAGCCTTCAACGACAAAACGGTCGCGTGACCAAGGTGAGAACCACGGAAGGAGAATTCCAAGCGGATCATTATGTTCTCGCTACCGGATCTTGGGTCAAAGAATTATTACCGTTGCCAGTGCGCCCTGTAAAAGGGCAAATGATGTCGTTGCGGATGCCAACGCAACCTTATCCCATCCAACAGGTTTTATTTGGTCCCCATACGTATTTAATTCCCAGAGAAGATGGTAGGCTCATTGTTGGCGCCACCGTGGAAGATGTGGGATGGACTGGCAATAATACTCCTGGCGGGATTAAAGCCCTCAGCGATCGCGCCCTCCGCTTATATCCCGATTTAGCGGATTGGTCAATAGAAGACACTTGGTGGGGCTATCGTCCCACAACCCCGGATCATTTGCCAATTTTAGGGCAATCCGACTGCGACAACTTATTTTTAGCGACGGGACACCATCGCCACGGGGTGTTGCTTGCCCCCATTACTGCCGAACTCATTGCTGACTTCATCAGTACCGGCAAAGCAGATCCTTTGTTGGATCATTTCCGTCCCCAACGTTTCCACAGCAAAAACACCCGTCAATGGTTCACGAATAATCGTCACACTCCTTCAAAAACGATGAACGGCAATCAAAACGGACAATCTCAAATTAGCCATCTCTCCTTTCCCCAACCTAGCCAACCGGAAGCCTCGCAACCGGAAGACGATCAGCCCTTAGTCATTGCCGGACGTCAGTTTCAATCCCGTTTATTTACCGGCACTGGCAAATATTCCAGTCCTGATATTATGCGAGACAGTATTGCTGCTAGCGGCAGTCAGATGGTTACTGTTGCGGTGCGTCGGGTGCAAAATAAAACCCCTGGTCATGAAGGGTTGGGAGAAGCGTTAGATTGGAATCAACTCTGGATGTTGCCCAATACGGCAGGTTGTCAAACCGCAGAAGAAGCGGTTCGCGTTGCCAAACTGGGACGGGAAATGGCGAAACTATTGGGACAGGAAGACAATAATTTTGTTAAGTTAGAAGTTATTCCCGAACCCAAGCATTTACTGCCCGATCCCATTGGCACGTTAGAAGCCGCAGAACAATTGATTAAAGAAGGCTTTGCGGTGTTGCCTTATATTAATGCCGATCCCGTTTTGGCCAAACGCTTGGAGGAAGCAGGCTGTTCTACCGTTATGCCGTTAGGGGCGCCCATTGGTTCTGGGCAAGGCATTAAAACCGAAGCCAATGTGGGGATTATCATTGAAGAAGCCAAGATTCCCGTGGTTGTCGATGCCGGCATTGGCAGTCCCAGCGAAGCCGCCTATGCCATGGAGTTAGGGGCAGATGCCTTGTTAATCAATAGCGCGATCGCGCTGGCGAACAATCCGGTGGCCATGGCACGGGCAATGGGATTGGCAACCGAGTCGGGAAGACTGGCTTATTTAGCAGGACGGATTCCCATTAAACGCTATGCTAGCGCTAGTTCTCCCACAACCGGATTAGTGGGATCAACCACAGAAGCAACAACCAATAACCAGTTATAAACATGGGCATTATTACTTGGGCAATTTTAGGACTCATTGCAGGCGCGATCGCGAAAGCCATTTATCCGGGGGAACAAAATACCGGTCTCTTAGGTACAATGGCCTTAGGGATTCTCGGGTCTCTCGTCGGCGGTTGGATTGGCGAACAACTGAGAGAACCGCTTCGAGACATCTTGGATATCCCAACCCCAGAAGCCGGGAGTTTTAGCATACCAGGAATTATTACCGCAGTTCTGGGCGCGATCGCGATTATTTTCCTGTGGGGATTATTAACCAAACCAAGCCGATAATCTCAATTGCCAATGCTAAACTGGAAATAGGCGCAACTAGGCGTCCAAGAAACATTCGAAGCAATACCGAAATCCGTGAGGGCGGTTGTGTCAGTGGCTTTGCAATCCCCTCGCGGATTTGATGTTTTGGAGAGTCTCTATCTTCCGCTTGGTGAGTGGCCTTGCCTTTTCCGGAAGAAACGAATGAGTCTTCTTACTGCAACAATTAAAATGACAATTGCCAGAACAGCAGCCAAAACTGGGATCAACAAGGCTAGAATTGTTAAGGTGATCGCGCTTAAGGCTTCCAGGGTAGCAAGAATGGGATTGCCAAATCCTGCAGTTGTTCCCGTTGAAGCAACTCGCGTGAGACTGGTAAATCCTTTAACAGTTCCTGCAACGCCCCCTCCAGCAATCGCCGCAATCGTCCACTGTAATACGGGATCAACATCTCCCAAGTTGGCTGCAGAAATAGCAGTTCCAATGGCAATTGCGGTAGGAATTTCAATGGCATCCAGCAAATTATCCAAAAAAGGGAGATAATAGGCGATAATTTCCACGCCAGTAGCAACGGCAAATGTAATGAGTGCAATCGGCGTTCCCATCCAAGCTAATTCTGAGGCGAGTTGGAAATCTCCGTACAAGGCGACGGCACTGATGATTAGCG
>JBDGQV010000014.1:0-8205 GCA_042218725.1 Halothece sp.
TTTAAGAAGACATGACTTCCACTTCCACGGATTGGGCATCTTCTTGTTTCTTGAAGACTAACTGGTTATCCACACAATCCACGACAATCACGTCTCCCTCACTAAAGGCCATTTCTAGAATTTTGGTGGCAATGGGATTCTCTAACTCGCGTTGAATGGCCCGTTTGAGCGGCCGCGCCCCATAAACCGGATCATAGCCGACATTGACTAAATAATCTTGGGCAGCTTCGGTGAGTTTGATAGTAATTTTCTGTTCAGATAACAGTTGTTCGATACGACGCAACTGAATGGAAATAATTTCTCGCAGTTCTTCTTGTTTGAGGGTATGGAAGATAATTAAATCATCGATGCGATTGAGAAACTCAGGGCGGAAATGATCGCGCAGGGCTTGCAGGACTTTTTTCCGCATTTCTTCATACTGAGACTCTTGTTGGGCAAGTTGAACAATCTCTTCCCCGCCAATATTGCTTGTCATGATGATAATGGTGTTGCGGAAATCAACCGTGCGCCCTTGGGAGTCTGTAATGCGACCATCGTCCAACACTTGCAACAGAATGTTGAACACATCGGGATGGGCTTTTTCAATTTCGTCTAAGAGAATGACCGAATAGGGGCGACGGCGAATTTGTTCCGAGAGTTGTCCCCCTTCTTCATACCCGACATAACCTGGCGGTGCGCCGACCATGCGGGAAACGGAATGTTTCTCCATGTATTCCGACATATCGAGGCGAATGAGGGATTCCTCGCTGTCGAATAAAAATTCCGCGATCGCGCGCGCCAGTTCGGTTTTGCCAACGCCGGTGGGCCCCATAAACAGGAAAGAACCGATGGGACGGGCGGGGTCTTTCATCCCTGCCCTAGCCCGACGAATGGCTGCCGAAACAGCAGAAACGGCTTCTTTTTGACCGATGACCCGTTCGTGGAGATAGCCTTCTAAGCCTAATAACCGTTGCCGTTCTGATTCTAGCAAGCGATTAACGGGAATGCTGGTCCATTTGGCCACAATTTCGGCAATATCGGATTCTGTCACTTGTTCTCGCAATAATGCCCGTCCTTGGGATTGCATTTCCAGCAATTTGCTTTCCTTGGTTTCCCGTTGCCGTTGCAAGCCTTCTAACTGACCGTATTTCAGTTGTGCTGCTTTTTCCAAATCATATTCCCGTTCGGCTTGTTCCACTTGCACTCGCAGTTGATCTTCCTCCTCTTTGAGATTATTAATCTCTTCCAACATCTGTTTTTCTGTTTGCCACTGCGAGGACAATTCCTGCTGACTGCCTTCCAGTTCTTTCATCTCCTGCTGGATTTTCTCCAGGCGTTCTTTCGCCGGATTATAGGCACCGGAATTGCCAGCTGCCAATTCTTCTTCCCCTTCTAGGGAGAGTTTCTCCATTTGCAACTGCATTAAGCGACGATCAATGCTTTCCAGTTCCGTGGGTTTGGAGGTAATTTCCATTTTCAGCTTCGCAGCCGCTTCATCCACCAAGTCAATGGCTTTATCCGGTAAAAAGCGGTCGGTAATATAGCGGTCGGATAAACTGGCAGCGGCGACTAACGCCGAGTCGGTAATTTTAACCCCATGATGCACTTCGTAGCGTTCTTTCAAACCGCGCAGGATAGAAACGGTGGCTTCCACATCGGGTTGTTTCACATAAACCTGTTGGAATCGGCGTTCTAGGGCAGGATCTTTCTCGATATGCTTGCGGTATTCATCAAGGGTCGTTGCCCCAATACAGCGCAATTCCCCACGCGCCAGCATGGGTTTCAACAAGTTCCCGGCATCCATGGTGCCTTGCCCGGAACCGGTTCCCACGACAGTTTGCAATTCGTCAATAAAAAGAACAATTTGCCCTTCCGAGTGAGTGACTTCTCGCAAGACTTTCCGCAACCGATCTTCAAATTCGCCGCGGTATTTTGCCCCAGCAATGAGGCTGCCCATATCTAAGGCAATTAAACGCCGATTTTTGAGGGACTCGGGAACATCGCCATTGACAATCCGTTGGGCTAATCCTTCCGCGATCGCGGTCTTCCCGACACCGGGTTCCCCAATTAATACCGGGTTATTTTTCGAGCGACGGGATAAAACTTGCACAACACGGCGAATTTCCTCGTCCCGCCCAATAACCGGATCTAGTTGACCAATGCCGGCTTGTTCGGTTAAATCGCGGCCAAACTTCTCTAAGGGGCTTTGTTGTTCCTCTTGTTCTTGCTCTTTTTCTCCCTCTTGTGCCCCTTCTTCTTGTTGCGGGCGATTGGCGCGGAATTCTTTAATCGCCGCTTCAATATCTTGGGGATCCACACTATAAGGCCGCAGTAAACGACGACCCACGCGATCGTCTTCTGCAAAACCTAACAAAAGATGTTCGACACCAATCACTTCATCTTGCCAACTTTGACGGGCTTTCTCGGCGCAATCAAGCAACGTATCCAGTCCTCGCCCCAGATATAATTGATCTACCCGCATCGATTTGCGTTGGCGGTTGGTAAACACTTCTAACTGTTTCTGAAGACGAGAAACATCAACTTGTTTAGATTCTAGAATTTGATTCGCGACCCCTTCTGTAGAAAACAGCGTCAGCATGACGTGTTCTACTTCTAACTCTTGATTTTTGAAGCGACGGGCCACTTCTTGCGAATCCACAATGATATCCCAGGCTTGTTGCGTAAACTTGCTCGGGTCAGTCGGCTGCATTCTTTACTCTCGATTGGTGCTAAATTGGCTCTCATCAAGAGTATAGCAATTTCTTCGGTTCACTCACTGCTTATGATTTCTCTGCTTGGCTTGCCCATTCTCTAACGGCTTTGCGCAGCGTCAGTCTTCCTTGATTTTGATTTTGCTCTAAAATACGAGGCAGTTCTTGAATTGGGAGAGCAGGAAAAATGGAACTGGTGCTAACAATTTGATAAGTTTCCTCTTGTAATTGATAAATCGTTAATTGTCCTTGATCATACGTCCAAATTTCAGGAACGCCTAATCGGGCATAAATGGGGAAGCGATTGAGCGATTTATTGGTGAGATCAATTTCGAGAACTAAATCAGGGGGCGGATCCGAATTCAAATCAAATTGCAATTTGCCCCGAACCTTCGCTTCATTTTGAAAATAAAAGCAATTATCCGGTTCAACGCCGACTTCTTGAATTTTTCGTTTCCAAGTGGTTGAACCATAACACTCATAGTTTTGTTCTAAAACTTCTGCAATATCTTCAATGGCAGTTGTAATAACTTGTTTATAATACTCATGTTCCGGTAAGGGAGTCATAATTTCTAAAACACCATAATCATAGGCAATTCTAGCTGCTCGTTTATCGCCTAAGGTCGTTAATAAGCTCTCAAATTGTTCCCAACAAATGTCATGCAAAACAACGCGATCGGCTTTTCTAGAGGTTAATAACATGGCGAGATGAATTGATTATAAGTAATGCTTCAAAATTTAAGACCAAATGGTCTGTTTTAATTCCTTTGTCATTGGTCCTTTTCTATCCTTGATCCTTAGTAAAGCTAATAACCAACAACCAATGACCAACGACTAATGACTAATTTAACCTCTTCCCAGTTTTGGTGAAACTTACTATAATTGGTATTATATCTGTCATTACACCAGAACGTTATGTCGCAACCCTCGCTAACGGTTTCTACCCAAGACTATAGCCTCTTAACTGACCTTTACGAGTTAACTATGGGGGCGTGCTATGTGGGAGAAGGCATCGCCGACAAACCCGCTAGTTTTGAACTCTTTATCCGGCATTTGCCTGATGGCTATGGTTACCTAATGACCATGGGGTTAGCGCAAGCTATCGAATACCTAGAACAGCTTCACTTTAGTTCTCAGCAAATTCAAGAATTACAACAACTGGGCATTTTTGACCATGCCCCTGCTGAATTTTGGTCGGTATTAGAAGGAAAGGTCTTTACCGGGGATGTTTGGGCAATGCCGGAAGGCACGGCAGCCTTTCCCAATGAACCGTTGTTGCGGGTAGAAGCCCCGTTATGGCAAGCGCAACTGGTGGAAACCTATCTCCTCAATGCGATTAATTATCAAACGCTGATTGCCACAAGAGCAGCCCGGATGCGAGATTTGGCTGGAGAGACGGCCAAGTTATTAGAATTTGGCACCAGACGCGCGTTTAGTCCGCAAGGTTCCCTGTGGGCAGCACGAGCGGCTTTAGCTGCTGGTTTTAATTCTACCTCCAATGTGGCGGCCGCGCTGAAATTAGGGGAAGTTCCCAGCGGTACCATGGCGCATTCTCTCGTGATGGCAATTGGGGCATTAGAAGGGGGAGAAGATGATGCGTTTAATGCCTTTAATCGCTATTTCCCGCAAGCACCGCTATTGATTGATACTTACGATACTGTTGCGGCAGCGGAACGGTTGGCGAGTCTGCCAGCAGAGGAACGCCGATTTACTGGAGTACGCCTTGATTCTGGGGATATTGCCGCTTTATCGAAGAAAGTGCGCTCCCTACTTCCCGATACTGCTATTTTTGCCAGCGGCGACTTGGATGAGTGGGAAATGGAACGGTTGTTAGTCAATGGGGCAATTATTGACGGCTATGGCATTGGCACCAAATTAGTGACGGGAACGCCGATGAATGGCGTGTATAAACTGGTGGAAATTGATGGAATGCCCACCTGTAAACGATCCACAAGTAAAGAAACCTTTCCTGGTCGCAAACAGGTATTTCGCCGTTGGCAAGATGGGAAAATTCAAGGGGATCGTTTGGGGTTGATGACTGACTCGCCGGAAAATGGGGAAAGTCCTTTATTGGAAAAAGTGATGACCCAAGGAGAAAGTACCATGGCGGTAGAAAGTCTGGATACTTTGCGCGATCGCGTTCGCCAAGCAACTCTCTCTTTGCCGGATGCCGTGCGTTCCATTCATGATCCTGATACCATTTCGGTTCAACTCTCTTCTCAATTAGACCAACTCAATCGCAATTACTAATGACAACTGATAAAACACCAGACCCAAGCCGCATTGCTTTATTTGGCACCAGTGCCGATCCCCCGACCCAAGGTCATAAAACCATTTTAGAATGGTTATCTCAGCAATATGATCAAGTTGCCGTTTGGGCAGCGGATAATCCCTTAAAATCCGATCAAACCCCATTGCAACATCGGATCAAGATGTTAGAGTTGATGATTGCGTCGTTGGATACCCCGAAAAATAATGTTCAACTCTATCACGAACTTAGCCATCCCAAAAGTATTAAAACGATAGAAAAAGCAGAGGCGATGTGGGGTCATGATCGGCAATTTACCTTTGTGATTGGATCGGATTTAATCAAACAAATTCCCCGTTGGTATGCCAGCGAAGAACTTCTGCAACGGGTTAATTTATTAGTCATTCCGCGTCCAGGCTATTCTGTCTCAGAATCGGAATTAAAGACCCTTGATGACATGGGTGCTTCCTATCAAGTCGCTAACTTTCATGCCCCGCCTGTTTCCTCTACTGCCTATCGAGAAAAGGGCAAAGCAGATGTCGTTGATGCTTCGGTAAAAGATTATATTCAAGATCAGCAATTATATTCATGGGAAAGCAACACGTAACTTCCTTTAAATCCCCAGTTGCCGAGTTTAAAGTTGGTGTCGACAATGTCATTTTTTCGGTGGATACGCAACGGAATCGACTCTTAATTTTACTGGTGAAACGAAGGAATGATCCCTTTGCCAATTACTTTAGTTTACCGGGGACGTTAGTGCGGCGAGGAGAATCTTTAGAAACCGCTGCTTATCGCACTTTATCGGAAAAAATTGAAGTCGAAAATCTTTATTTAGAACAATTATATACGTTTGGGGAACCGGGGCGCGATCCTAGAGAATATCAAGATGCGGCTGAAAATCGTTATCTTTCAGTCAGTTATTTTGCGTTAGTGCGTTATGAAGATACAACCTTAATTACGAAAGGAAATAAGAAAGCGGTTTGGCATTCTTTGAAAGAGATTCCCCAACTTGCCTTTGATCATAACCGGATTGTTGATTATGGGTATCAACGATTAAAAAACAAGTTAGAATATAGCCCGATCGCGTTTAAAGTTTTACCGGAAGCGTTTACTTTAAACGATTTATATCAATTTTACACCACCGTTTTAGGGGAAAATTTTTCCGATTATTCCAATTTCCGCGCCCGACTTTTAAAATTAGGATTTTTAACCGATACGGGGCTTAAAGTGTCACGGGGGGCAGGACGTCCGGCTGCCCTTTACCGTTTTGATGAAGATGCTTTTGCCTTATTAAAAGATAAACCGTTAGTTTTTATTTAAAGAGGAATTATGATGAAGATCGCGATCGCGCAACTCAATCCTATCATTGGAAACTTAACCGAAAATGCGCAAAATATTCTTGATGCTGCCAACCAAGCTGTGGCAGAAGGGGCGCAATTATTATTAACGCCAGAGCTTTCTTTATGCGGTTATCCCCCGCGCGATCATCTGCTCAATCCCAGTTTTATTAAACAAATGTCTCAGCAATTGGAGATGTTAGCGCAACAACTGCCGCCGCAATTAACGGTGTTAGTTGGGGTTGCCACGCCCAATCCCAATGCAGCCGAAAAAGGGGAAAAACCCTTACACAATAGTATTGCGTTAATTGAAAACGGAGAAGTGACTAACTACTTCCATAAACGGTTGCTTCCTACTTACGATGTGTTTGACGAAGTTCGTTATTTTGAACCGGGAAAAGCAAGCAATTGTTTTGTCATTAAAGTTCCACAAGCGGATGAAAATCTCGTTCCAGTTACCATTGGCGTTACCATTTGCGAAGATCTTTGGAACGACGAAAATTTTTGGGGCAAACGCAATTATCAACAGAATCCCCTGGATGATTTAGCCGTGCAGGGCGTGGATATGATTGTTAATTTATCAGCCTCTCCCTATAGTGTGGGCAAACAACAATTGCGAGAATCCATGCTGAGTTACAGTGCCCGTCATTATAGTCTTCCCATTATTTATACCAATCAAGTGGGTGCCAATGATGATCTGATTTTTGATGGGGCAAGTCTGACTTTAAATCGCAGCGGCGAGTTGGTATCTCGCGCCCAATCCTTTCAGAAAGATTTAATGATTGCTGAATTTTTGCCCACCGAACAAGATTTTCAAGAAACTGCCATTGCGCCTTCTCCCAACAATGAAACGGAAGAAATGTGGCAAGCGTTAGTCTTAGGGGTACAAGACTATTCCCGGAAATGCGGGTTTCAAAAAGTTGTCATTGGTTTAAGCGGCGGCATTGATTCTTCCTTAGTAGCCGCGATCGCGCGATCGGCACTGGGACGTGATAATGTATTAGCGGTATTAATGCCGTCTCCCTATAGTTCGGAAGGGTCTATTGCGGATGCTGAAGCTTTGGTGAACAATTTAGGGATTCATAGCGTAACGTTGCCCATTGAACAAGCGATGAACGCCTATGATGAAATTTTAGAACCCCTGTTTTCGGGAACGGAATTCGGCGTCACCGAAGAGAATCTGCAATCCCGAATTCGCGGGAATTTATTAATGGCGATCGCGAATAAATTTAATTATCTGCTTCTCTCCACGGGCAATAAATCGGAAATGGCAGTGGGTTACTGTACGCTTTATGGCGATATGAATGGCGGCTTAGCCGTAATTTCCGATGTACCGAAAACGCGGGTTTATTCCTTATGTCGTTGGCTGAATCAGGAACAAGAAATTATTCCCGAAAACGTGATTAACAAAGCCCCCAGCGCCGAATTGCGACCGGATCAAAAAGATGAAGATTCCCTGCCTTCCTACGACATTTTAGATCAAATTTTGCATCGCTTTATTCATGAACATCAAGGGTTTGAGGAAATTGTGGCTGCCGGTTTCTCGGAAGAAGTGGTGAAAAAAGTAACCAATTTAGTGCGAAAAGCGGAATTCAAACGGCGTCAAGCCCCACCGGGTTTAAAAGTTACCGATCGCGCCTTTGGTACCGGGTGGCGGATGCCCATTGCCAGTCGCATAAAAAAAGAATAAGCACTTAGATCAACTTAAGCTGCATCTTCGGTGTTTCATTTATCAAGAATTTGATGGCAGGGGAAAGTAAATTGTGAATGTGCTTCCTTTTCCTAATTCGCTTTTTACGGTAATTTTGCCTTGGTGCAGATCGCTAATGTATTTAACAGTGGCTAATCCTAGTCCTATTCCTTCTATGGTTCCAACATTGCTACCTCGATAAAATGAATCGAATATTTTTTCCTGTTCCTCTGAAGGAAT
>JBDGQV010000140.1:0-1655 GCA_042218725.1 Halothece sp.
TAACTTCTCTGAAAGTGCATAGAGTTTGAAAAAATACCGATGTGTTCCCGAAGGCGGACATGGACCGCCATACCCGGTGTCGCCAAAATCGTTTGCACCTTCTGTGCCAATCGATGTGTTCTCTGGAATTAAAGCAGTTTTGGGATCGATATTCCACACTGTCCAGTGGGTGAACGTCCCGACAGGGGCATCAGGATCATCCATGATCATAGCTAAGGCCTCCGTATTTTCCGGAACGTTGGAGATCGTTAATTGAGGATTAATGTTCTCCCCTTTGCAACCATCTTTGATGCGACATGGGGATGCTCATTCTTCCTCACCTTCGCTCCGGTAAAGCTCCGGTCGCTCCGCCCGTTATATTCGTTAGAATTAACGGGAGAGGAATTGTCGCCAAACTTATTATCGAGCGATAGCTCATCCTTATCTCGGTTAAACTTGGTATTCATATCCGTCTGCTCTATGTATGGTTTTTAAGTGTTTAGGATTAACATCAAAGGGTTTTTTAGATGCTGTACTCATCCGAAAAGATGGGCGGAATCTAATTGCGATACGACCAACATAGACTCCTTTATGCTTGCCTTTTGGAATGACCGCTTTGCATATATCTCCCGTTTGAAAGCCCTGAAAGAACTTCTCTTTTGGGGCATGAGATTTAGGAAATCCGAAGCAGTCAGTACGGCAACGTTGCCTCCTTCCGTGACCCTTAGCTTTGATGATCGCTGGTTTTGCGGTCTTTATCTCTAAGTTGCTAGGTGTAGACCTTCCGACGCATGAGGCGTCTAGCCAATGAGACTTGGGCATCTTAAGGGAGACCCGGTTATACTTGGTCTGTCCGCCGCTTCCTGTCTCGACAGGTAGTCCGGTACTTTTAAGAGAGTGGAAAAGTTTCCACCGAGTCGCGTTGACGGCTGTCGCGTCAGCCAGGGGCTTCTTACACTGAGCTTTAATGCGTTGGAGTAGGTTAGGGTTACCGGAAAGAAAGTTCTCAAGGTCTCGGTTTCCTTTCTTTTGGTTGCACTCCCGACAAGATATCGCTAGATTGCTGACTCGGTTGGTGCCGCCTTTAGATCGCGGAACGAGGTGCTCTACCTCCAAAGGTATGTCTTTAGCACCACAATAAGCGCATTGTCTTTCCCACTTCTCAAGCAGATATTCTCGAACCTCATATTGGTATAACGTGCCTTGCTGGTACTCCTCTCCGGATATTTCAGGGTTCTGCATTTTCTGGGCATCGAATCGCACTAGTTCTGTAGCTATTCCCAAAACCGGGCATACGTTTCTAAGTCGATTTACCCAAGTAAGGATGTTATCTACCCGTGACTGGAGGCTTGGAGGCAACCAGCCTTCAGGACGCTTGCGGTTCGAGAACCTAGGCTTACGGTTACGGGTCTTTCGACTCCTACGGCTTCTACGTAATTGTCTTGTAGAAAGTAAGGCATCTTTAATCTGCAAACCGCGATGGTTTAGTTCAGCGCCCCAGACAACGCGATTTTCTTGAACAATAGCAAACCCTGTTGTCTTAGATCCAGGATCGATCTTCAACTGATGGTTATGAGTTACACAATCTTTTTCCTCCAAATCTCGAACAATAATAGTGAACGGGTAACGTCGAAAGACTCTAGCCCGCCCTGCTTTTAGCATTTTTCTTGCTTTAG
>JBDGQV010000140.1:1755-23771 GCA_042218725.1 Halothece sp.
GGGTAACGTCGAAAGACTCTAGCCCGCCCTGCTTTTAGCATTTTTCTTGCTTTAGCAGGATGAGTGGGGTCTAATGGCTGTTTATTTTTATCGAGAACAAAAACATAGTTAGACATAATGAATAAACTCCGAAAAATCGAGTAAAGTTAGCCTCGCTAATGTTTTCTAGGCTTGTTAGGTAGTACACACTGGATTAACCCAAATACTCCTGTTTAATGTACTACGACAGAGCGAAAGGCTGGCACGCACCTAAAGGTGTCATAACCCAGAAAACGTAGTTCATCTGAACTAAAGCTGGTCAACTTGTAGGTTTTACAAGCCCCCGCTATACCGCCTACGCGGTTAGCGGTGGGTCGTTGACACTTCTCTGGAATTGGCTGTTCATGTTGAAAAGCATCACTTCCTAATGAAAATTCTGCCATGGTATCACTCTCCTAATTACGGATAGTGGGTGTTCTGATGTTTTTTTGTTCTAGGAAACGGCAACTTCTAGCATTTCTTCTGGCGTAAGGTGAGAATATATCACTTCACCATCTCGAAACCAGACAATGCGTTTACTCTCACGGGCAACTTCCACTTCATGGGTTACCATAACAACCGTAATGCCACTCTCATGCAAATCTTGAAAAATTTCTAAAACTTCTTTCACTGTGCGGGAGTCTAAGGCCCCAGTCGGTTCATCAGCGAGCAATAAACTGGGATTATTGACGATCGCGCGAGCAATAGCAACCCGTTGTTGTTGTCCCCCAGACAGTTCATTCGGTTTATTATAGATCCGGCTTCCCAGTCCCATTTTTTCTAAGGCGACCGTTGCCCGCTCTTTTCTTTCTTCTGCCGGAACATTGGCATAAATCATCGGTAAAATAACATTATCCAGGGCTGTCAGATGGGGAAGCAAATGAAACTGTTGGAACACAAACCCAATTTTGCGATTGCGAATCGTCGCTAATGCGTCCTGAGATAACTGGGAAATATCTTGATTTTCAAAATAATAACGCCCGCTAGTTGGACGATCTAAACAGCCAATGACATTCATAGCAGTAGATTTCCCCGAACCGGAAGCCCCCATAATGGAACAGTATTCCCCCTCCTCAATGGCGAGATTAATCTGATTGAGGGCATGGACTGCAGTATTTCCCGTACCGTAAACTTTGCAAATATCTTCTAGGCGAATTAGGGTTGAGTTCATAATTGATGATTGCTTGTTCTAATCAGACATGGATGAATTTGTGATTAGTCATTTTCCTTGGTTTCTCTAGTCTCTTTGTTTCCCGTTTCTACCCGTGATGATTTGGCAAATTAATGAAGTTTAATCCCGGCTTTCCTTACTTTCTCTAAGCTAACCCATGCTGAAATTGATTAATTGGATAATAATGATTGAATAAGCGCGATCGCGCCCTCAACAGAATCAGCAAGAAAGACTTGTTGGGAATTTAGGGATTGGAAAAATTCCTGGGCCGCCTCAGAAGAATTTAATAAAATCACAGACTTGCCATTTTTCAAAGCCAGGGCAACTTCGGAAGCGGTTCCCGCAGCCATGCCGCAAGCAACAACCACATGACTGGAGAGAACATTGAGATTGTTGCGACCATTCCCCATATCTGTAAAAATAGCTACATCAACGGCTTCTGATATCCCCGTTTCATCGGCAGTGGGAAGAATTCCGAGAGTTAGCCCATTGCTGGCTTTAGCCCCTTGATTGGCGGCTTCCATGACTCCTTCCTGACGGCCGCCAGTGAGAAGTACCCAACCTTGTTGCGCGATCGCGCTTCCCAGTTCATAAGCAGAATTTTTGTCGGCTTTTGTCGCAGCATTTCCCGGTCCCATGACACCAATGATGATTTTACGCATTACCCCACGCTTTTGGTTGCTTTGCTTACTGCTAATCCTATTGTTGGCATTGGTTCCCCGTTTCAGCAATGCCCAAGGCATTGGCTTAGAGTCTCGCATGTCTCAGTTGGAATCCGAAATTTTCCAACTGCGATCGCGCCTTTCTAATCTGGAATCACAAATTTCTCGCGCTAATCCCCCCTCTCGCCAACCTTCTCAGCGACCGGACATTCCTTCTCCCTCTCCGCGACGACAAACCATTCCCCCCTCGGATGAAATGTTTGATCGCCTAGCTACGTTGGTAATTGAACTCAAAGAACGGGTGCAAACCTTAGAAAAAAAAGTGGCAAAATTGGAAGCTAAACATGAAACGGGCAACTCAGAAACAAAAAAAAGGTAAGCCTCAGCAGACTTACCCTGGAGGGACGATCGCGCGATCGTCCCAGTTTTGCTGATGATTAGAGATTAGTAATCAAAATCATTACCGCCGCCAGCGCCAGCTTTTTCTTTCTGTTCATTCTGCTCGGCAACAATGCATTCCGTAGTCAGTACCATGGAAGCAATGGAAGCCGCGTTTTGCAAGGCAGAACGGGTTACTTTTGCCGGATCAATAATGCCTGCTTCTAACAAGTCGGTGAAGGTGTCATCGGCAGCATTATAGCCGACATTAAAGTCTTTCTCTTTGACGCGCTCTGCAATGACAGCCCCATTCGCGCCAGCATTTTCCGCAATGCGTTTTAGCGGGGCGCTTAAGGCGCGCATGACAATCATGGCACCAATGAGCGGTTCACCGGTGAGATTCTCTTTCGCCCATTTTTCTAAGTCTGGGGCTAAGTGGGCTAAGGTTGTACCGCCACCGGGAACTATGCCTTCTTCGACCGCTGCTTTGGTCGCGTTAATGGCGTCTTCTAAGCGCAGCTTCCGGTCTTTCATCTCGGTTTCGGTGGCCGCACCGACTTTAATCACAGCAACGCCGCCGGAGAGTTTGCCGAGACGCTCTTGTAATTTCTCTTTGTCGTAGCTGGAATCAGTTTCGTCGATTTGACGGCGGATTTGATCGCAACGGGTTTTTACCGCTTCATCGTTGCCTTCGGCCACAACAGTGGTGCTGTCTTTATTAATGGTGACGCGGCGAGCGGTTCCCAGCATATCCTGGGTGGCGCTTTCCAGCTTCAGCCCAGCATCTTCGGTGATCACTTGACCGCCGGTTAAGACTGCAATGTCTTCTAACATTTGCTTACGGCGATCGCCGAATCCGGGAGCTTTCACTGCTGCCACATTCAGGACGCCGCGAAGCCGGTTAACCACCAGGGTTGCCAGGGCTTCTTTTTCAATGTCTTCTGCGATAATTAATAACGGTTTACCGGAGCGAGAGACTTGTTCTAAGATAGGAACAATGTCTTGGATAACCGTAATTTTCTTATCAGTGAGCAAGATGTAGGGATCATCCAACACCGCTTCCATGCGTTCGGTGTCAGTGGCGAAATAAGGGGAAATATACCCTTTATCGAAGCGCATCCCTTCGGTAATTTCCAGTTCAGTGGTCATGGATTTCCCTTCTTCGAGGGAGATGACCCCTTCTTTGCCCACTTTTTCCATGGCTTGGGAAATCATTTTCCCAACTTCGGCATCATTGCCTGCCGAGATGGTTCCCACTTGCTCAATCGCTCTGGGGTCGCTGATATCAGTGGAATGCTCTTTGATTTTGTCCACTAAGAAGGCAACGGCTTTATCAATGCCTCGTTTGAGGGCAACGGCATTGGCCCCAGCTGCAACGTTTTTCAAGCCTTCTTTTACCAGGGCATGAGCCAGGATAATCGAAGTGGTGGTGCCGTCACCAGCAGAATCGTTGGTTTTGGAAGCGGCTTGACGAATTAGAGAAACGCCGGTATTTTCAATATGATCTTCCAGTTCAATTTCTTTGGCAATGGTGACACCGTCGTTAACGATTTGGGGTGCCCCATATTGTTTTTCGAGAACAACGTTGCGTCCTTTCGGTCCTAGGGTAACTGCAACGGATTCGGTGAGAAGATCAATGCCGCGTTCTAATGCACGTCGGGCTTGGTCGTTGTAAATAATGGATTTAGCCATAACAATTCTCCTTTTCTTACTCTTCTAGACTTGATTTAGTTAACAACGGCGAGAATATCTTTTTCGGAAAGGAGAACGTAGTCTTCGTTGCCGAGTTTGATATCAGTGCCAGCGTATTTGGAATAGAGAACTTGGTCTCCCACTTTGACTTCCGGTTCGGTACGGCTGCCATCATCGTTGCGTTTTCCGGGACCAACAGCAACGATTTCGCCAACTTGGGGTTTTTCTTTTGCCGTGTCAGGCAGGAGAATGCCGCCTGCGGTTTTCTCTTCTTGCTCGCTTAGTTTGACAAAAACGCGGTCAGCAAGGGGTTTGACGGTAGAAACACTTAGAGATACAGTTGCCATAGTTCAATCTTCCTTGTCTTTAGCACTCTCTTATTCTGAGTGCTAATTTACCCGAATTAA
The DNA here is from genome assembly GCA_042218725.1 of Halothece sp. Taxonomy (GTDB): domain Bacteria; phylum Cyanobacteriota; class Cyanobacteriia; order Cyanobacteriales; family Rubidibacteraceae; genus Halothece. Next base: position 6,084 of record JBDGQV010000140.1, read on the forward strand.
CAACGCCTTGGCAACTAAGGCATAAGTGTGGGTTCCCGTACCTCTTTTTTCTAGAACCCCCCAGGGCAGCCTCATAACTGAAATGAGATGATTAAAGAGCATGATGCAAAAAATCCGCCATTTCAGAGTTCATTGAATTATCCCCCTCCCCAGGATAAAATTGCTTAGGCTTAATGGATGTGGTATAAAAAGAAACCATGACCGAAGAAACAAACAGCAACCGCGAGCGTCTAGAAACTCTACAAGAAACTGTCGAGCGTTTGGGGTTACAGAAAATTCAACGCCATGTGTTTTTATGTGCCGATCAAACAAAACCGAAGTGCTGTTCTCATGAACAAGGCTTGGCGTCTTGGAATTATTTGAAACGGCGCTTAACCGAACTAGGGTTGGATCAGCCCTCTTCTGAACTCCCTAGTTGTGTGTTTCGGACAAAAGCAAATTGTTTACGGGTATGTTGTTCCGGACCCATTTTGTTAGTGTATCCGGATGGGGTTTGGTATAACAGAGCAACTCCGAGCGCGATCGAGGAAATTATTCAATCTCATTTACTCAACAATCAGGTAGTGGAAGAATACCTTTTGGTGACGCATCCGCTCCCAAATGTTGATTGTGAGTGAAATAATCGGAGTAAAAATATCGTCATAATGTATGATCTAATATATAATACTTAGGTAATCTTAGACAGATTTAAAAGTCATGATAGCACCAGTACCAGCCAAAATGAAGGATAACGTGGATAACGAAACCAAGCAACTACTCTTAATTGATGACGATCCCAATTTAATTCTTTTAGTGCAAGACTATTTAGAATTCCAGGGATATGAAGTAATTACCGCTGATAACGGGCAAGACGCTCTTGAGATCTTACAAGATTATGTTCCTGATCTCATCATTTGCGACATCATGATGCCTGACATTGATGGTTATGAAGTGGTGGAACGGATTCGCCAAGATAGTCGAATTAGTTGGATTCCAGTCATCTTTTTATCTGCCAAAGGCCAAACCTCGGATCGGGTTAAAGGCTTAAATACGGGTGCTGATGTTTATTTAGTCAAGCCTTTTGAACCGGAAGAATTAGTCGCACAGGTGGAATCGACTCTCAAACAGGCTAACCGCTTCATGGAACAATCCGGGGGAACGACACCTACTTATGAACAGGGAGAAAAAATTCAAGTCCCTGCTGGTGTTACCTTAACTCGTACTGAAACTAAGGTAGTGCAGTTGGTGGCGCAAGGATTAGCAAATCGCGAAATTGCCGAAAATTTGAATGTCAGCCAGCGCACAGTAGAATCTCACGTTTCGAATATGTTGAATAAGACCCGTCTTCATAATCGCACTGAGTTGGCACGTTGGGCAATTCAAAGTCATTTAGCGCATTAGTTTGGTTCCAAACAGCAAATGGCGGTGATAGTGACTGACGCCATCAATGCCAGCCAGCAACAACCACGCCAGGAGATTCATTCGTAAGTCAAATAGCGTGACATCCAGTAAATTAAAGAGCACGATCGCGCCAAAAGCCACAATAAAAGTTAATAAAATTAAATAATCTTGTTGCCATTGTTGAGTACCAGGAGTTGGCGCCAGGGTTGGCCAAAGGCTCAATAACAGACTGGCACGACCGATCGCGCCCCCAACTAGGATTAATAATAGTAACAGTCCCGGTACTCCAATTTCTGCACTTAACATCAATGGTAAGTTATGGGGATGGCCTAGCCAAATCTCCATTTGTTCTTTATACAGCGGCGTAAAGTTGCGCAAGCCCCAACCGAAAACGGGATGCTGTTGGATGAGATCCCAGGTAAATTCCCATTGGGTGGTGCGGAGTGTTTCCACAGGGCGAGTGTACATTTCGTCACTCAGACGCGCCCAGAAATACCGGGGAACAATCATACGCAGCCAATCTTGGATCGGGGAGGGAGCAAATGCCGATCCGGCAACAGCAGCGACCGCAACGCCTCCTAAAGCCAAAAGCCAGTACCACCGCAGGTAAATCACATAAATCGTCGTCACCAGTAGCGCGATCGCCCATGCATTGCGAGAACTGGTAAGCGCGATCGCGATCGCGAAAAGAATAATCACCGCAGTTAACCCCAACCATTGCCAAAACTGTTGTCTTTGCCAGCGATAGGCTTCCACCCACAACCCGAGGGCAAAGGTAAACATGACTAATAAATAAGCAGCGGCAATATTGGTGTACATAAACACTGCTGCCAAACGCCCATCAGGATTTCCCCCTTCCACAAGCACCCATCCCAATAGGGGTTGTAAGGCGTCTGGGGTTGTCCAACCCAACCCAATCTGGCCAATCCCCAAAATCGCAACCGGAATTGCACTTGCCACCGCTAACCAAGCCAACCGCCGCAATTGACTGGGGGTTTCCAACAACCCATTAAACCCAGTAAACACGATAAAAAAGGGAATAAAATTCGCAATGCCTAACCAAGCCGGTTTTTGATATTCCGCCAGGGCTGCTGTCAGCAACAACCACAGGCTTAACAGCATCAATCCCCAAATCAGAGGCCGTTTCAGCAGTTCTCGCCACTGTTTTTGAATCGCGACAATGGCAATAACCAATATTCCCACAGACCCCCAAGTTGGGAGTAACGGAAAAATGAAAAACATGCTTTGTCCCCAACGCCACAATTGGGGGAAGCGGTCCGAAATCAGCATTAAGCGAATTTCCAGTGGGCTTCGTCTTCACGGAGGAGGCGAATTTGGGCTAAGGCAAACACGGTGGGAATAATCCGCCCATAATTGGTGGCAATGGTTTTCCAGCCGAGATCCGCCGCTAAACATCCCCATAAAATGGGGCCTAAAAAGGAAAATACGGTTCGCACTGCCCCATAGCGGGCGGCACTCAAGGCCATGCCATGCTGGGCGCTTTTGAGGGCGATTTGGCTTTGCAATTGCGCAGCGGCAGCGGTTCCCCCGCGAATTACGGCCTGTTTTGCCACTTGATAGCGGGCAAAGTGGAGGGCAAACTGCCGACCAATTTGTTGCAACAGCCAAGGGCGTAAAATGGAACTCACGGCAACGACACCCCCGCTTTTCAGGAGAAAATTCATGGGGTTGTGTTGAATTTGCGGCGGCAAGGGGGCAGGGGCTTCTGCTTTCGACAATGAGTCTTGGACTTTTGCCGTAATCGAGGCTTTTTCTTGATCCGGGAGGTCTTTCCAAGCCCGACTCATTAAATGGAGGAAAATCTCCGCTTCCAGATCAGTGGTGGATAGTTCATTGGAAAAGGAAATTTTTAAGTAGCTGCAAACCCGAACTAACACTTGCCGATAACTCAAGTTTTGACTGCGCTGACGCAATACCGTAAAGCCATCCGCCGCGAGAAACCGAAAGCGATGTTCGATAGCATCTAACCAAGCGGAATGTTCTTTACTTTGAATTTCTGCCGGTTCCGGTGTTCGGAAATAATCCAAGGGATTAAAGCGGCGACAAAATAAAATTTCCGTAATTTGTTGCAATTCTTCTTCTGTCGCTAATTCTAGAGCCGTTCTCAGTTCATCCAATGGCTTAACCCTCCGCAACTGAGTGAGTTAATTTCTACTCAATTTTAATTGATGTTTTGGGAAAAAGGGGAGGGCATCAAGTCATGGCTAGTTCGCAGACATGGGTTGCGGAATGGAAATATCAACCGTTGTTATGTTGTCTTCTAACTGTGTCAGGGAAGGGTCAATATTATCGCGATTGCCAACCACAAGTTTCACCATTTTTTCGGGTTTCAAGTAAGTATTGGCGACCCGTTGCACATCTTCTTTCGTGGTTTCTTTGACCCCTTTTTGAAAGTCAAAAATAAAGTCGGAGGGATACCCATAATACTCATAACGAATGAGACGAGAAAGGGTTTGCGAGGGTTGCTCAAAATTGAAAATAAAGGAATTTAAAATTGATTCTTTGGCGTATTGAAGTTGACTGTCAGAAAGGGGTTTTTCTCGTACCTGTTTAATTTCCTCTTGCATGGATTTAATAAAGGGAACGGTGGTTTGAGAACTGGTTTGTCCGCCGGCAATAAACACCCCAGGATAGTCATAATTGGCATTCCAGATCCCATACACGGAATAAGCCAATCCTTGGCGCGATCGCAGTTCATTGTATAAGGTGCCGCCAAAACCGTTGAGGGACCCGTTTAAGACCCTTAAGGCGGGATAATCGGGATTATCCAAGGTGCCGTCAATATGCCCTAATTCCACATAAGATTGACTGAGTTGCGGTTGTTCCACAAAGTGAATCCCCTCGGTGTTGGCTTGTTCCGCAGTCGGAATGTCATAGTTGGGTTGCGGGGTAGAAACCTCCCAATCGCCAAACGCTTTAGCAACGCGATCGCGCATTTGTTCACTGTCAAAATCCCCGACAATGCCTAACAACATCTGTTCGGGACGAACATAACGCTGATAAAAGTCAATGACATCTTCTCTGGCAATATTGCCTAAGGTTTCATATTGCATAACCCTGGCATAGGGACTGTTTTCCCCATAAATTAACTGCTTAAATTCGCGATCGGCAATTTCTCCAGGATCGTCATTGCGTCGGGCAATACTGCCTTTCATTTGCTGTTTTTCTAAGTTAAATTTGTTCTCAGCAAAGGCTGGCGTTTGAATGACTTCCGCAAACAAATTAAATACAGTATCTAAATCGGTGGTTAAACAATTAAAACCGGCATTGCCTGAGGTGCGATCAATTCCCGTTTCAATGGAAGCGGCCCGTTGTTCTAACAGTTGATTTAATTCGGCGGCGGGATGTTGTTGCGTTCCCCCGCTGCGCATGAGGCTTCCGGTTAGGGACGCTAATCCTACTTTTTCTGCCGGTTCAAAACGCGATCCGGTCCGAAACATGGCGGTTCCTTCCACTAAGGGAAACTCATGATCTTCAATTAAATAAACGGTTAATCCATTCTCCAATTGATATTTTTCATAGTCAGGAAGGGTGACCTCTGGCGGTTCTGAAAATTCCAGTTCCGTATAATGTTTGGGTTCTTTTGGGGCGGCACTGGCAAATAAATCGCTATTGGCTAAAATTACAAATAAAGAAATCAAAATTGCGATTGCTAACCATTTAAGTTGTTTCATTGTTACCTAGTTTTTTTCAGTTAGTTTTTCTCAGTTTGAATGCGCCCAATGGTGCGATTATCGTCGGTAAAGGTTTGTTTGGCGACGCGCTGAATATCATCCGGGGTAACGGCCGCGATCGCTTTTAATTCCGTAAATAAATTTTCCCAACTGCCGGTTTTGGCATCATATTCCGCTAATCGTCTGGCCATTCCTTGATTGGAATCTAAACTTCGCAATAAACTGGCCTGCATTTGCGTTTTTACTCGCTCTAATTCTTGAGAAGAAACCGGTTCGGTTTTCAGTTTTTCAATCTCTAAAGTGAGGGCTTCCGATACTTCTTCCAGGCTATGATTGGGAGCGGTTAAGGCATAAAATAAGACTAAATTGGGAAACTTATCGCCGGGAAAACTGCTTAATCCTTTTGCCGAAAGTGCCACTTGTTTGTCTTGGACTAACGATTGATATAAGCGGGAAGTTCGCCCATTGCTTAATAAATTGGCAATGACTTCATATACCACATGATCGTCATCGGTAATGGCAGGACGATGATAGCCTTCAAAGTACCAGGGTTCGGAATTGAGCTTTAAATTAACCTCACGGGTTTGGGTTTGCGGCGGTTCCACTGCTGTCACTTGCGGCGGTTTTTCTTCCCTGGGAAAACGACCAAAATACACCTCCGCTAAGTCTTTGACTTGTTCGGGATCAACATCTCCCACAATCGCCATGGTTAACTCTTGCGGCACATAATAAGTTTCAAAAAAGTCGCGAATATCGCTACGGGTTAAATTGCGAATATCTTCTTCATAGCCAATGACAGGACGTTGATAGGGATGTTTAGTGAAAGCGGTTCCTAAAAATTCCTCCACCATTTTTCCCACCGGGGAATTTTCGGTGCGCAGTCTTCGTTCTTCTAAAATGACTTGTTTTTCTTTATAAAATTGTCGGAAAACTGGATCTAAAAACCGTTCCGATTCCAACGACATCCATAGTTCCAGTTTATTAGCGGGAAAACTATAAAAATAAACTGTATAATCGGCAGAGGTAGCAGCATTTAATCCCACACCGCCTTCAGTTTGAACAATTTTTCCATATTCATTTTGGACAACATATTGAGAGGCTTTTTCTTGCAGTTTGGAAAATTTTTCTTGCAGTTGTTTAACCTTTTGTTTTTTGCCTTTTTCTTGTGCTGTTTGCAGTTGCCGATAAACTTGATCTAATTGTTCAATGACTTCTTTTTCTTTCTCATAATTGGTGGTTCCAATTTTGCTGGTTCCCTTGAACGCAAGATGTTCTAAAAAGTGGGCGGTTCCCGTTTCGCCTTTTTCTTCATTGGCGGCTCCGACATCGGCATAAGTAACAAAAGAAATGACAGGGGCTTCTTTCTCAGGAAGAATGAGAAATTTCATCCCATTGTCGAGTTCGTATTCGGTGATGCGGTTTTTTACTTGTTCTAAATACGGTTGAATTTTGGCGGGATCAGAAACTGCTTGGACGGGGGAAATTGCGTTGCCGCCCCAAAATAAGAAAATGATCGCGATGGTAATGATTAGTCTGAACACAGTTTTCCTCGATAATTTGATTGCTCCGAGCAAGTAAGTTGCTATAAGATTAAGTTGACGCAAAGGTCTGTTACACTTGATTCAAAATCCTTAACGTGATTTTTTCCTTAAAGTTACCCTATCAATGATAAGCTACGGATGACAGTGTTATGCAAGCATTCCGTCAACAAACTGACTCTTATTCCCAGAAATCTTCTTCAGGAGAAAATGTGCGCGATCGCGTTTTAAAAACCGCACAACGTCTCTTTGCCAATCGCGGCTATGATGCAACGACGACTAAAGATTTAGCCACTGAAGCTGGAATCGCTGAAGGAACGCTATTCCGACATTTTGAAAACAAAAAAGCCATTTTAGTGGAAGTGGCCACGGAAGGTTGGGTAGAAATCTTAACCGATTTATTGACGGAATTAAGTGAAATGGGTAGCTATAAAGCCGTGGCACAAGTGATGAAGCGACGGATGTTCCGGCTGCAGGAGAATGGAGAACTCTTGCGAGTCTGTTTCTTTGAAGCACAATTTCATCCCGAATTAAGAGAACGCATCCAGTCAGAAGTCATTTCCAAAATGACAAATGTGACGGAAGCTTTCTTTGAAACAGCCATGGAACGAGGCGTTTATCGGCGAATGAATCCCCGAGTCGTTGCCCAAGTCTTTTTAGGCATGTTTACCATTGCCGGCTTCTCCAGCGATACCATTATCGAATCCGATGCCCCGCCTCATGCAATGAAAGAGATGGCAGAAGGCATTGCTGATATTTTTCTCAATGGCGTCTTAGCCGAATCGGAACAAACGAACTGCGAAGCTTAAAAGCCGCATTAATGCTAATCAAACGTTGCTCCCTCTAAGTTACAGTCATTCAGGTTGGTTTGGCTTAGGTTCGCTTCTTGTAAATTCGCCCCTTGTAAATTGGCGCCGCTGAGATTGGCTAAGGCTAAGCTGGCGCGATGGAAATCTGCATTTTTGAGATTCGCATTGCTTAAATAAGCCCCTGATAAGTCCGCGCCACTTAGTTTCGCCCCTTGCAAATTTCCCTCGGAAACATCAATATCGGTCAAATCAGCCCCTCGTAAATTCACCCGAGACCAATTGGCCTCACTCACGTCTAAGCCTCTGAGAGTCGTTCCTCGCAAGTTTGCCCCAGCAAAGTCTAAACGGGGGTTGAGGTCTGCCATTTGGCACAGTTCCAGAAATTCATCGCTGGAAGCGGTTTTAATGGTTTCCAAGGTCGTTAATAAAGCGGAAGTATCGAGTTCACTCGGAGAAGTCTCGTTTTGCTGAGACTGATGGTTTGATAGCCAAATTAGCGGCGAAGTGAGGTAGTGATCTAGCAGAAACAGGGCAAGTTTGCGATGAAGCACTGCCTGTTTATTCGGGCGCAGATCATGTCGCCATAACCCTTCCACTTCCGTAATTAGGATATCGGATTTTCCTACCGTCAATTTGCCTTCAACCGACCAATTGTCCGAACTTGGTTTGATCGTTCCCAGGGGAATGGCTTCAGCATTGGTTTTGAGAATATCTAAGCCGGCAGGAAGACTAAATTTCCAAGTTGGGTGATCTAGGTGCGGAAATTTGGTTACTGGAAGGTAATGAGTAATGTCTTGGGAGAACTCAGTAAAATCAGCCTCTTGCAGGTGTAATTTTAGAGTGCCCCCGGTCAAGCCATATTTAATACTTCCTTGAGAAAGGGGAAACACTCCTTCGCTAAATTGTACGCCGAGGGCAAGATTGATTTGTTCATCCCAAAGCGGCGTTGCAATTAGAGTCAGCGCGATCGCGTCCCTTGAGTGAGTTAAGCGTATGGGTTCTCTCATTGATGATCAATCAACTGTTAGTTTATATCATTGTTGATGCTATCAAATCTAGGGCAACAGGGTGGAACAAAAAAACAGCACCCTCTTAGAGAGAGTGCTGGGGGGATGAAGCCGAAGCAACAAAGACTTATGCCATGGTTGCCATTTTCACTTCATTTTCATTGAGCATCCGTTGCAATTCTTCAGCATCAACGGTTTCGCGTTCAATGAGCGCTTGTGCCAACTCATCCAAAATGTGACGGTTGGACTCTAAAACATCTTTGCAACGACTATAGGCTTGTTCCACTAAGTTGCGGACTTCCTCGTCAATAGCAGCTGCTGTTTCATCAGAGTAATCGCGCTCTGAGGCAATATCGCGCCCCATAAAGGGATTGCTATTTTGACGGCCTAATGCTACAGGGCCAAGCCGCTCGCTCATGCCTAAGCTAGTAACCATTTGCCGGGCAACGCGGGCTACTTGCTGTAAGTCATTCGAAGCCCCAGTGGTGACTTCCTCATCGCCGAAGATAATTTCTTCCGCAATGCGGCCGCCTAAAGCGACTGCCATTTGATTTTGCAAGTAAGACCGGGAATAGAGTCCCGAATCTAAGCGTTCTTCACTGGGGGTAAACCAGGTTAAACCGCCAGCAGCGCCGCGAGGGATAATGCTAATTTTCTGCACTGGGTCGTAATCCGGCATTAACGCGCCCACTAAGGCGTGACCCGCTTCGTGATAAGCCACTAATGCCTTGCGTTTTTCGCTCATGACGCGGTCTTTCTTCTCAGGACCGGCGAGAACGCGATCGATGGCATCATTGACCTCATCCATGGAAATTTCGGTCAAGTTGCGACGGGCCGCTAAGATGGCAGCTTCATTCAGCAAGTTTTCCAAGTCAGCCCCCGTAAAGCCAGGAGTACGACGGGCAATTTTCTCCAAGTCAACATCCTTGGATAAGGTCTTGCCGCGAGCGTGGACTTGCATGATTTCCAGACGTCCTTGATAGTCAGGCCGATCAATGACAATTTGACGGTCAAAGCGACCCGGACGCATTAACGCTTGGTCTAACACGTCAGGACGGTTGGTGGCAGCAATAACAATAATGCCGGTGTTGGTTTCAAACCCATCCATTTCCGTGAGTAACTGGTTGAGGGTTTGTTCCCGTTCATCATTGCCGCCGCCTAAGCCAGCGCCGCGCTGACGGCCAACGGCATCGATTTCGTCGATGAAGATAATGCAAGGGGCATTGGATTTCGCTTGTTCAAATAAATCGCGAACGCGGGAAGCACCAACGCCAACGAACATTTCCACAAATTCGGAACCGGAAATCGAAAAGAAGGGAACGCCCGCTTCTCCGGCAACGGCTCGCGCTAAGAGGGTTTTCCCGGTTCCCGGCGGACCAACCAGTAAAGCGCCTTTGGGAATTTTGGCACCCACATCCGTAAAGCGCTCAGCATTTTTCAGGAAGTCCACCAATTCCGTTAATTCCAATTTGGCTTGTTCAATGCCGGCCACATCATTAAAGGCAACATTGGTTTGCGGTTCCATTTGCACTTTGGCTTTGGATTTGCCAAAATTCATGGCTTGGGAACCAGGACCGCCTTGGGCGCGGCGCAGTAAGAAGAACAAGCCGACTAAGAGCAGAATCGGGAAGAACAGGCTGCTGAGAGCGCGGAATAAGAAGCCGTCTTCATTTTCCGGTTGGACGGAAATATCGACATTGTTTTCCGTGAGGATGTCGATTAATTGGGGATCATCAGGAAGGTTGACCTGAATTTGCCGTCCATCTTGAGCAGTGACAGTGGCTTGAGACCGATCGCTGTTCAGCTTAACGGTTTCTACCTTACCTTGTTCAACCTTATTAATAAATTCGCTATAGCGCCATGTCGCTTGCGTTTCTGGTTCTTGGTCTAAAAACGCCGTAGCCAGAGCAATAACGACAATCGCTAGTAGTGCATATAGTCCGGCATTACGCCATTTTTTATTATTATTATTGTTATTCACGCTTAACCTCCGTGATCGAAACTATTATGGAGTGAGACTATATTTCCTTTTTATGACGGGGAAGTATGAACACGCCATTAATTATCTGCTTGGTATATTAATTTATGTTAACGTTTTTCATAAGTGGTTGACAGGGGTTGACAATGAGCGCAACTACTTATTAAAGAAAATAACTCTTATGACAGAGTGAGCGCGGATGAGCATTGCTTGGTTCAAAGTTAATTGGCGAAAGAACATCGCGAATCATCTTCAGTTTTGGTGCTAGAGGCAATATCGCGCCACTTGAAATCCCATTAAAATCCTTTAATTTTTCGTGCATTAGCGCCCCGATTTAATATAGGGTAGCCCACATGACCGATTCTATCCTGAAAACAATTAATCGTTGGTTACACCCGAAACATCAATGGAATGTTTTAGCAACGCTTCCGCTATTATTGCTGGTTTTATCGGGGAGTAACGCAAAAAGCCAACCCATACTGAAATGGGCAGATTTTTATACCATGATTAATCGCGTTTTGATTAATCAAACAGAGGCAGAGAATGAAGATGAATTAGTGCCTGGCGATTTATTAGAAACCGGTTCGAATTCTAGGGCAGATCTCGTATTTAATGAAGGAACCGTGGTTCGAGCGGCTGCTCAAACGGATTTTCGATTCGAGCCCGGTATGAGACGCTTTCACATTGCCGATGGCACTGCTTTATATATTCTCCGGCCAGGCGGCGGCGGTGCAACGATTGAAACGCCAACTGCACGCGTCAATGTCACGGGCACAACCCTTTGGACGACTTACAATCCAGAAAAACAGTTAACCAAAGTGGGTGTTTTTGCTAGCGAACAAGGCACAGTCAGCGTTTCCAATGCCCAAGGAGAAGACACAGTACAGCTTCAACCCGGTCAAAAAGTCAATGTTGTGGGCAATGAAGTGGGCGAAGTGAACATGTTTAGCTTGCAAACCTTTTATGAAACCAGCGGCATTGCTGATGGCTTGGAAGCCGGTGACAACTTGGAGGAATATCCGTCGCAAGTTAGAAAAACTTTAAAGACTGCCCAGGAAAATGCTGCCTATGCATTACAACAGCAACAACAGCAATTAAATCAAGAAAATAGCGCAACGCAGAATTCCAATTCTCAAGATCAACCGGATTTAGTAGGAACAGAGCTTGGTACAATTCAAATTATTGAAGCGGAAAGTTCGAGCAACTAACGGCAGATCTGAATCAAACTGATTAAACAGTTATTATAAATCCCCCGTTAGACGACATAATAATTAACGGGGGAAATGTTCAATTTCGGATCAGGAATTCGCGTCATTATGAGCGAGAAGAAATGGTGACATTATTCCAAGCTGCCCAATCTTGAGCAGAGGAGTCGCCAGCATCAACGCGCAACTCAATTTTGACTTCTTTTCCAGCTAAATGCGAAAGATCAGCTTCAATCTGCTTTAAGCGACCGGTGTAACCTTTGTCCACCTCAGCAATTTTATTCCAGACCGTACGGCCTCCTTCTTTGTGATGTTCCCAGACTTGAAACGTTACGCCATCTGTATTCTGTGCTCCCTGAACAAAACCCACCTCAGCCGAAAACACCGCTTGTTTTGGCAGTTCTACCCAAGGATGCCAGCCTTTAATCGTGCCATTGGAAACCCATTTGGGATGCGTGCGCAGTGCCGTTGTGGTTTGACCATTTTCCAGGGTTACTTCATCTAAGCGGACAAACCCCTTATCATCGCTGGGACTGCCCTGCCAAGGCAAGTTTTGGGTATTGGTTGCATTATTGGCATCAACGAGACGACCTGATTCCCAACGAGCTTTTGAAGATAACTCTGTCAGATTAATGGTTTTGCTTTGTTGTTGCCCATATTTTTCACCATCAACATACACCGTTGCAGCATTAGGGTTTTCCAATTGAATCTGAGAAATGTTGCCCATGACATAAAAGCCATCAGTTCCCCGGTTTACTCGACCTTGGGCGCGATTGCCATTGACTTGATCGTTATTTTGAATACTGACAGAATGACCGTTTAGCGTTCCTCCCACTTGTTGAATTTTACCGGAAGCACTCAGGGTATAGCTTGTTTGCCCCGGATTATTGCGACTATCAATAACAACCGTATGAGGGGTTAATCCTTGTTGCGTTGTCCGAATTTGGGCATCTTTAATATCGTATGTCAGTCGAACGCGAGCATTATTCTTCCCGTAAACTACTACATCTTGTTCTACGAGTCGGGAAGCGCCACACTGTAAGGTAATGGGATTAGCAGTCGTTCCTTGATCATCTTCTCCGACAAACCAATCGCTACCCACTTCACGTTCTACAACCGTACTTCTTAACGGAATTTGTGCCGATGAGCCTTGATCAATGGTAATCGGGGGAAAGGTGCCATTGAGGTCGTGTTTTTGACCAGAAGCCACTTTCCAAGACCGTTCCGTGCGTTGGTTGAGATTTCCAATCTCGGAAGTAATCTCCAGTTCTAGTTTCCCTTCACCAGACCCTTGACCATCTAATACTTTTACCGATTGCAGGGTAATTTCTTTCTGACATTGACCCGATTGCGCAACAGCAGAATTCCCAAAACTCAAAACAGGTAATGAAGACATGCCACTGAGTAAGGCTAGGGCGGAATAGGTTTTCCAACTAAACATAAATATCGTTCGGTGAATGCTTCATTATCTCTATAGTTTTGAGACTGCTGAGTTATGCAATATCTAGATCAAGGGGCTTTTCTAACTCAACAAACAGTAATTCATAGGGAGAAAAGATTTCGCCTTGTTCTAATAAACAGTCTGAGACTGGGCCAACCGTAACGCCTGAATTATTAGGCGTTTGACTGCGCTGGAAAACATAGGAAATATTGGCGTTGGTATGGGTTAAAATCAAAACGTTAAACGGTCTTAAATCATGATTTTGCAACCATAATTGACCGGCATGTTGGCTGCGTTGATGAAATTCCTCTAAATCCGATATATCTTCGGGGAACAGTAACGGAGATTGCCAAATATAGTGTTTTTCTCTTATCTCTCTCGGCGATTGCTTTAGGTAATTATCTTGAAAAGAACGTTGAATTAGGCGTTGCTCAAACATGATACTTTTGGCATTAAACACTGTTGGAAAAGTTGATTCATATCGTTAGCCATATCTGCACTGGTGCGGTGATGTTCTCTTTCGTAACATAAAGTCTTGATATTAAAGGAAGTACTTATTGTTTTGATATCATCTAGGGTTTCCCTGGAAAGATTGCTATCGTGGGTATCATAGTAGCAGGATTCTTTTTCATGATAAGAATAGCTTCCAACATGGCAATGGAGTGAGTCTAAATACGCAAATAAGGGAAACCACTCAGATATTGATAAAACTTCATTTTTCTCAGCAACTCTGGCATTCGAAATATCAAAAAGCAGTCCACAATTTGTCTCTGCAATTATTTCAGCCATAAACTCAACTTGTTCTTTTCCTTTGCTATCTTCTGAGGCAAAATTTTCTAATAGCAGTTGTCTACCAATGCTTTCTTGATACTGCTGAACGCGATCGCGCACCCATTCTAGATCCATAGTTAAATAATCCAGTTCGATGCCTTTGTAAAGTGCAACATTATTGAGGCTAAATTGACAAAGATGATCTGAAACATAAACGGGCTGAATAATATTGACATGATGTTGTAAATGATTGAGAAATGCTTCAAACTCATCTTGATCGCGCTCTAGAAAACGAGACCACATAATATGCAACGCCACGCGATCGCTGAACGGAGATAAATATTCAAGGAGTTTTTCCGGTTCTAAATGACAATAATTATCCCAAAGAATTTCAACAAATGGTAAGGGTTGTTCTATTTGAGACTGCTCAACGGCATCAGCATACAATTGAAAGTCATTTAAATTATTAACACTTAAACTAAGATAAGTGTTCATGAATCAATATCCTATGAATCAACATTTTTAACGTCAAAATTATTTTGTATAAATAAGCGAAAGTCCTCAATGGGATCAAGGCAATCTTCTGTTTGATTTAAATATTGAGGCTTCCCTACCGCAACATAAGCAGTTGGATGATCGTCGAGACGACTTAAAAAATCTTTCCCCCAAATTGAAACTAATTCTTTAAACGTAGGCTTTCCTAAATAGTCGACTAAATCGGGAAACCATTTTGGGAAAACAACATTAGCAAAATATCCCATGCCAATTTTTCCAAAATCCACAGACTGTTGCCGATCAGAACTAATTTCAGTTAAGCATTGATTTGCTTTTATCCAATCCGCTTGAAATGTTTCAACTTGATTGATCCAATTAGAATCACTATGTTCTAAGACAATTTTTACAGAATGTTGCAACAGGGGTAAAATAAACTCTAACATTGACCAGACTTCTTGATGAACTGGTTCCGTATGGCCATCGTGCCAAATCCCATTTCCCCCCTCAACAATTCCTGACAAGTGAATCACTGCGATGCGAGTTAAATCAATTTTTCCCAATAAAAAATAGGGATCTAATCCTAAATTATGAGCATTCATAATCAGATGAGCCAGATCTAAAATTAACCCCAAATTATACTCTTGACACAAGCGATTGGTATGCTCAATTGTCGCGATCGCTTGTTGTGGATTGTGATCATAAAAATTGGCATTTTCTAATAAAATAGTTCGTTGAGTATGACTGGATAGCATTTCCATAAATCGCCGACTTTGTTGCGCCGTTTCTTCGCTATAACGGAAATCGGTTCCTAATCCCATTACCCCTAACCCATCACGATAAGAACCGCACAAATGCAATCCAATACTTTCAATTTCATCAGGAAAAGAATTGAGAATTTCTTGAACAAAGGCATACTGAATATTTTCCGGTTCACAAAATGGAACACGAGCTAAATGAAGGGAAAATGATCGCGCTGATGTTTTTAGTTGATTAAAGACTTCCGGTTGCTGAAATAAATTATTTCCTGCTTCAATATAATGACATTCTTCAGGAACAGGCAATTCTCCTGTAACAAAAGCTGGATTAAACCCTAAACCGAGTTGATGTTGTATTAAATTCATGATAATTTTGGTTAAAAATACGACAAATCAAGAGGATTACTGAATAAAAGCAAACCATATTTTCCAATTTCTTGGAAACCTAATGCTTGATAAATCCGTTGTGCTGGGAAATTATTTTTTCCTGTGTATAAAACTGCTTCTTGCACTCCTTGATCTTTCATCGCTAGTAGGGTAGCTTTCACAATAAGTCGTCCAAAACCGCGATCGCGATACTGAGGAGGCGTATAAATCCCGCCTAATTGCACAACTTGTGAAAATCTGGCATTAACTAATGTCATTGCCACAGGAATGTCTTGTTGAAATAATAAGTAAATGGCTTTTTGTTTGAGAAGGTCAGTTACTTCTTGAGCAACTTTTTCTTCAAGTTTCGGCGTAAGGTGATCTCCTTGAAGTTCCAAGCAAAATTCTTTTCGCCACTGACTCACTAAGGCTTGATCTTGATTTGTAGCCAGTCGAAGTTGACATTGCCTTTGAGTCACTCTAGGTAAAGCGTCTAAGCTTTCCAACGGAAGCCTAAAAAGCAGTTCATCACTGGCGTAGTGACATAATTGGGGGTGTATTGCAAAAGTGTTGCAAACCTGCTTTACTTGAAACGAGGGTCCTGCAATCCCTGTTACTGGCCGTTGCGTCTGTTTGACCATTGCTTCTAGCAATTCTGGGGCTTTCACAGGAGTTTGCAAAAGTATCATGCCTTGCCATGTGTGTGATGCAACGCTGACTAAACGGTCTTCCTCAAACACTCCCAGATAAGTTGCTTGATAAGGTTTTCCCTCATCGACAATGCCTCCTTTTGCGAGATTGGATAGTAGAAACATGGATGAAGCAATATAAGGTTGTAAAAACATTTCCAATTGCGTTTCATCGCCTAATCCCAGTAAACAAATTCTTGACATAAACAATAAAAGAATAATCCAAGGAAAAGGGGGGATTAACCCCCATCCGTTTTCAATTAGAGAATGTTGTAACTGCCACAAGTTGCTGGTTGATTTCCTTGCTGCAATGGGGCATTACGTACTTTATCTTGAAGAGAACGA
The DNA here is from genome assembly GCA_042218725.1 of Halothece sp. Classification (GTDB taxonomy): domain Bacteria; phylum Cyanobacteriota; class Cyanobacteriia; order Cyanobacteriales; family Rubidibacteraceae; genus Halothece. Next base: position 22,558 of record JBDGQV010000140.1, read on the forward strand.
ACATCCGGTTTCTGGGAGTTGCCGAGTTTTTCTTCAGAAATATTGCGATTAATTTGTGAGTTTACTCGGTTTGGTTGACGAACAGAATTATTGGAAGATTCCAAATTTTGTCTTGAATTTGAGTTGATTTCTAAATTTGAAGGTGAGGATTCAATGGATTGGGGCTTAATGCTTTGAGCAAAGGCAGCATTTGTCATTAGTTGAAATACTAATCCCATTACTCCCCAAGCTAAGACGGCACTACTAAATTTTACAACTTTCATGAGACTTCTCCTTGAAGATGAGTTTTATGTTTGACAGTCCTATTAGTGATTAACTCAAGGCTGTCTTCTATAATTCTATAGATCGGAGAAAGTCGCTTTATGCACCGTCATCAAAATTGATTGAAAAAAAAAGTTTTGTTAACTGCAGATATGGATTTTTAATATTATTTTTCTAAATAATTTTCTCTGAATTGATGGAAAAATGGATAAAGGCCTCATCTCAATGCTGAATTTCACATTAAAATAAGCCTAAATCGTAACCGAGGCGAATTCCAGCCCGAAATGCTTCGGGATCAATGCCGTCTAAAGAAGAATCCCCGAAGCGATAAGCCACTAAACCTTCAATGAAAAACTGATCGCTCGGATGATAAGTAATTGTTCCTTGCAGTTGCTGTTGAAAGTCAGTTCGATCAGCATTGGTAAAGCCATCGAGGGTGACCTGATATCCCAGTTCGCTTTCCCATTGAGGCGTAAGCTGATAGCGTAAGGCTAAGTCGATTTCATTGCTGATATAACTCAGTTCATCAGGATTCACAATGTGACCTGCTAGGGCGTAACCTGAATGCAGTGTTAGTTGGTCACTCACGCGATCGCGCCGTTGTAGGGAAACTTCGATGACATTATCCACAAAAAACGCATCGCTATCATTAGTCGAGACAATTTCATTGCCATTGCCAGCATCATAAAGGCGATTATGACGCCAGCTCACTTCACCGAATACCTGTGAATTAAACTGTCTTTGCAGACCCAATCCAAAATTAAGCGAATTATACTCTAAACTGTTATTGTTCCCATAACGCACCAAATTGCCGCCCCCATAAGCCATGAGATTGGTATTGGCATCCAGGGAAGGAGTTGCCATTAAAAACAGGCCATTGGCAAAGGTGACATCTGAGCGTTCAAAATCCCCGATTAAGTCTGGATTAACATTATCGTCATCAAAATCTTCAA
>JBDGQV010000140.1:23871-34839 GCA_042218725.1 Halothece sp.
CGTTCAAAATCCCCGATTAAGTCTGGATTAACATTATCGTCATCAAAATCTTCAATGGAACTGACATTAGAACTAGAGAAAAATGAGGAACGAAACAGCAACTTCACTGTCGGCGGTGCTTCTTTTGTCTCATCAGAAATAATCTGAATTTCACCAAGTTGTTCTTGTTCACTTCCGGCAGACTCAGTTTTTGTCTCTTTCTCAGCAGCCACAACCCCTGTTGCGGTTAGGGTTCCCATGGCGCTAGCGGTGAGTAATAATGATGCGTTCCGTAAAAAGTGCATAAGTCTGTTTGGTTGTTCCGGCTAGTTGGGTTATTATTGGGGTTCGACAGGTTGCTCGGGTTGGAATTCCTCTTGTTCCGGTACATCAATTCTGACGGGGAAGTCTTCTTGGTTGGGTCCAACAATGCCAGGGCTAATTCCTCTGATATTATCATTGGGTTCTTCCGTTGCGGGAACCTCAGACGGAATGTTGGCCTGTTGTTGCCTTAAAGCGGCAAGAGTTTCTGGACAAACGGCGTTGAGCGTGGCTTGCGCAGCTGAAGGTCCTTCCGGGGACTGGCCTTCACAACCCGGTCCTAAACCTGCCGTTAATTGACTGGTTTCATAAAATACCCTTAAATCAAAAGTTTGAACCGCTCCCACAACCCCATCGGTTACCGTAACAATTTCACCGCCATTGAGTTCTACTGTGTCTTCCCCTTGGGCATTAGAAACTTGCACCCCTCCTGTGGGATGGTTGGTTAGCACGCCCACTCGCGTCCGATTAGAATCAGGGTCATGTTGCACAAATAAAGCCGTACCAGGAACATTAATTTGGGCAGTTGGGGTTTCGATGGTTCCCCCATTGCCAGGTCGAATGACAAATAATTCGGTGCCATCGGTGAGTTGGAAACGACGCAACCCTGGTTCAAAGCGAAACCTGGTATTTGCCGTTGCCCGCGCGATTGTCCCTTCATTGAAGAGTAAATCTGCCCGAGAATTGGATTGGGTTTCCAAAAGATCTTGCGGCAATAACGTATCTTCTAGTTCCGCTTGAGTGTCATTAATGAAAGCAGTATTGATTAATTTATAAATTTTGGCTTGTTCCAACACCGGTTGGGCTGAACTCGGTAACGCTCCTATCATGCCTCCCATTAAGGGAATTATGAATTTTCCAACTCGGGAAACAACTTGTCTGGTACGACTAACAGTGACCATTTTCGGTGGTGTTTCGAGATTAATTTGGCAACAGTATTGGTCTCATTTTGTCATGAAGTCTGTCTTCTGTGAAGTAGTGATGGGGAGCGCGATCGCGCCAAAAGCCCAATTACGATTGCTCAGCAACTGCTTTTTTTTGCTTTTTCTGAAATAACTTCAAAACAAATCCAATTGGGCCGCGCTGTTTCCAATTTAATCGCCCTTTACTGGTATCTCCCACAGCTTGGGTGATGCGATCGAGGACAATAGCTAATAAAACAATGCCGATGCCGCCTACTGCAGCTAAGCCCACATCTAAACGGCCAATCCCACGATTTACCATTTGTCCCAGCCCTTCCACGGCAATGAGAGAGGCAATCACCACCATTGATAACGCTAACATTAAAGATTGGTTAACGCCGGCAAGAATCGTTGGCATCGCAAGGGGAATTTGAACTTGTAATAACACTTGTTGAGGAGTCGAACCAAACGCAGTTGCAGCTTCCACAACATCTTCGGGAACGCCGCGAATCCCAATGTTGGTTAAACGAATCAAGGGCGGCACGGCAAAAATAAAGGTGACAATTACGCCCGGCACATCCCCGGTTCCAAACAGCATCACCACAGGCACTAAGTACACAAAAGCCGGAAGGGTTTGCATCGTATCCAAAATGGGACGAATGAAACTGGCAAATTTGTCGCTGCGGGCAGCAAAAATTCCCAACGGAATGCCAATGACGACACAAAAGGCAACTGCTGTTAACACCAGTGCCAGAGTAACCATGGATTCTTCCCAGGCCCCAATTAACCCAATAACAGTCATCGCAATGACACTAAAAATGGCAATATTTCGGTTAGCAATTTGCCAAGCAATGCCTAGGAGTAACAGTAAAAAAACAATGGGGTTTAAAAAGAGGAAAAACGATTGAATCCACTGTAAAATAATGCCGACGGGTTCCCCAATCCACTCATTGAAAATGAAGCGAAAGTTAGAAACAATAAAGTTAATAATCGCTTCAATTTGATCGCCGAGGGGCCAAATAGTCTCTTCAAATGGATCTAGCATAATTACGATTCGTTTCTCATAGTTTTGTCAAAAAATTAACGTCTTAAACGGTTAATTGTTGAGGCTGACTTTCTTCCGTCTCGGTATCCTCGTCCACTGCTTTGATGCTGCCAATACTGGCAAGAATATCAGAATGTTCCACAATCCCCTGAAACTCACCCTGATTATTAACAATGGCTAGGGGAAGCTTTTGTTGACAAAGATGCGCTACCTCTTCGATAGTCGTACTTGCTTCCACTTTCGGAAAGTCAGTTTCCATCACCGATTTTAGTTCTTCTTTTCCTTGTTTTAAGGCTTGATTCAAACCTTGAGTGGTAACAAACCCTAAGGGAGAATGATGCTGATTAACAATATATATTCCCTCTCGTTGGGATTGTTGCATTTGTTCTAATGCCGATTGAACTGTATTTTGTTCTAGGATCACGGGAATTGTTTTTCGCGTAATGGATCCGGTTTTCAAAACTTGGGCCCGGTTGACATCCATCATAAAGTCTCGAATATAGTTATCTGCCGGTTGGGTTACTAGTTCTTCCGGGGTTCCTACTTGCACAAAGCAACCGTCTTTCATGATGGCAACGCGATCGCCGACTTTTAGGGCTTCGTGGATATCATGGGAAATAAAAACGACTGTTTTATGCAATTCCTTTTGCAAGCGCATTAATTCTGCCTGCATATCTCGCCGAATCAGGGGATCTAGGGCGCCAAAGGCTTCGTCCATCAGTAAAATATCGGGATCAGTGGCTAAAGCACGGGCTAATCCTACTCGTTGTTGCATTCCCCCGCTTAATTCGGACGGATAACGATTGGCCCATTTTTCTAATCCCACAATTTCTAGGGTGTCTAGGGCTTTCTGGCGACGTTCTTGTTGATCAATTCCCCGAACTTTTAGACCATATTCTGTGTTTTCAGCAACGGTTAGGTGAGGAAACAGGGCAAACTGTTGGAAAACCATCGCCATTTTGGTGCGACGTACTTCTCTTAACCGTTCTAGGTTCACATGGGCAACATCTTCGTCATCAATTAAAACTTGACCGCTTGTTGGTTCAATGAGACGGTTCAGACAGCGAATCAGGGTCGATTTTCCCGATCCGGATAAGCCCATGATGACAAACAGTTCTCCTTCTTGAATCTGAAAAGAAACCCCGCCGACACCAACAATATTGCCAGTCTGTTCTAGGATGGCATCTCTACTCTGACCTTCTCGGAGTAATTTTAAGCCTTCTCGGGGACGATTGCCAAAAATTTTGACAAGATTCTCGACACAAATTTTAGGTTGAGAAATCTGCTTACTCTTGTGTTTTGTATTGAACTTAGTGTTCATTTTAATAATTGACCTTGATCCATGGCCAATTCTATAAGCTGATTCGATTTGGTCTTATCTATTTTAAACCAATTGCTCTCTAATTTACGCTTATCTTTAACATTTCCACAAAAAAGCTAGCAATTTTCAAAAGCTAGAAAACTAATTATTATATAGTTTTTTTTTCGCTTAGTAGCGTGATAAACCAAAAATTACCAATAACAACAATCAACTAATTTTCATTATTTTTGAGATATTCTTGATAGCCGATTTCTTCTAATTTTTCTTGTTTATCCTTAACAGAAGTTTCTAATTCTTGACGATATTGGAATACTTTTTGCCCAATTTCAGCATCAAAGGCGCCAATCATTTGAATCGCGAGTAATCCCGCATTTTTCGCATTATTAATGGCCACTGTTGCGACGGGGATTCCTCCGGGCATTTGTACAATAGAATAAAGGGAATCAACGCCTTGCAAATGACGGGTTTTAATGGGAACGCCAATGACAGGAAGCGTGGTTAATGAGGCAACCATGCCTGGTAAGTGAGCAGCGCCGCCAGCACCAGCAATAATGACTTTTAAACCTCGATCAACAGCAGTTTTGGCGTAATCAACCATCCGATCCGGGGTACGATGGGCAGAAACGATCGCGACTTCATAAGGAACCGAAAATGCTTCACATTGCGCGATCGCGCCTTCCATGGTTGGCAAGTCGGAATCGCTTCCCATAATAATTCCGACTAATGGCGTTTCTTCTGACATAGTGAATAATTGATAATTGGCAATTCATGAAAAAGAGAATAGGGAAGGAAGAAAAATTGGAAGTTGTGTCATGCCATGGAAAACAATGAGTGATCCAGGATTGATTTTTTTCTCCTTGAAATTCTATCTTGTTAATCCGAAATTGACCTAACCATTAATCTCCCTTATTGAGGAGTCAGTATGATTCTCCCCTATTCCTAATGTTTAGTTCATTCAGGTGACCTATCCGGCAAATTTTTTCGCAGTATTAACTAATTCTTGAGGATCAACTGGCTTGACTAAATAATCATTGGCTCCCAGCATATCTCCCCACATTTTATCGACATTGGTTTCTTTGGTGGAACAGATAATAATGGGAATATTTTTAGTTTCATCCTGGGATTTTAGTTCCCGACATAGCTCAAACCCACTCTGTCCTGGTAAAATAATATCTAAAATAATTAAGTCCGGTTTGTTTGCTTTTACTTTTTCTTCAGCTTCTTCTACACTAGAAACTGCTGTCACAGAAAATCCTGCTTTCTTTAGATGAGTACTAAAGAAATTTTGATCGGTTTGGCTATCTTCAACAATTAATGCACTTTTCATAGGTCGTTTGCAAGCAATTAATAAGTACGAAAATCTGGGGCGATTTTAACAATTCTTCATTTTATCATTCCTCTTTCGTCCTGTAGAGGTGATAAACCCCTAAATTTTACTAGCATTCACCATTTCTTCAATGGTTTTGCGGTCGCAAGGAAGAGAACTCGTTAATACCTCTGCCCCTTCAGCAGTCACCAACACATCATCTTCAATCCGAATTCCGCGCACATCGCTAAATTGAGCAAGGCGTTCCCAATTGATCATCCCTTGATACTGTTCTCGGGTTTGGGGATCATTTAAGATGGTTGGAACTTGGTAAAATCCCGGTTCAATGGTGACTGTCATGCCAACTTGCAAAGCGCGATCGAGCCGTAAATTGCCCAATCCAAAGCGGTGACTGCGTTGTCTGCCTGGGGCATATCCGGCTAAATCCCCTAAATCTTCCATATCGTGAACATCCAATCCCAATAAGTGTCCCACACCATGGGGGAAAAATAAGGCATGGGCATCATTGGCCAATAAATCAGAGACACTGCCCTGTAAAATGCCTAAATCCACTAATCCCTCTGTAAGAACTGTCGCAGCTTTCCAGTGGATATCTTTGTATTCTACCCCTGGGGCAACGGCTTCAATACAAGCATCATGGGCAACCAATACTAAATCATAGAGTTCCCGTTGGGTGGCAGAAAATTGACCATTTACCGGCCAAGTGCGCGTAATATCGGATGCCCAACCGCCAGGACTTTCCGCGCCCACATCCGCTAAGACTAACTCCCCTGATTGTAGAGTATGATGATACTCTTCATTGTGCAACACTTCCCCATGAACGGTCACAATACTGCCGTAGGCGCACGTCTGATTATGCGCCATAATGACGCTTTCCATTGCTGCCCGAATTTCCGCTTCCGTTTTTCCCGGTTCCGTGGCTGCCATCCCAGCTTGGTGGGCTTCCATTGATACCCCAGCGGCTTGACGAATCTGCGCGATCGCGCTTTCATCATGAGAGAGTCGCAACCCAATGATCGCCTGAATCAAGTCTAAATCTTTTCCTTGCGCTTGGCTAGGTTCTGGAATCTCTCGTTGCAAACAGTCACATTGCTGTTGATAGGTAATGGGATTGGGAACCGCAATGGTAGCAGCAGGCGCGTTATAATTGGCTAATTCTGATACCGGGTAAGCCGCATCGGCTCCAATTTCTTCGGCAATTTCATCTCGGCTAGGCTTTTGACCTCCCCATAGAATGCTTTCTGGAGAAGGATTATCCAGGAACAGGGTTAGCTTGCCATGATCTAACTCAATGGCGGCATTTTCCAAGGGAAGCCCCGCAAAATAGAGGAAATGACTGCTTGCCCGAAAGGGAAAAGTATTGGCTGGAAAGTTGCGAGACGGGGCACATCCTGACCAAAATAAGGCTTTGTCTGGGAATTTTTCTGCTAAGTTTTGACGACGTTGCTTTAAAGTCTGTTTCAACGTATTACGATCAGGAACATTCATGGCGATTTTTCCTTCCTTTAATGCATCTTGGATTAATCGTTGTTGATTAAGTCCCTTTCTGAATCTGGAATCTCTGATTGAGCCTTGTTGCCTGAGATTGTGAAGAGTTACTGCTTATTATAACGAAGCGTCTATCTGTAACAATCAGTTGGTGTTAGGGGGAATTAAATGAAACAAATGAAGTGGTTGGGGTTAGGATTCGTTTCCTTTTTAATAACGCTATTGCTATCAGGAATTTTTGCTAACCGGACGGTCGCCGATATTGATGATTTTTCCTTAGCAAATGTGGAAGTTTCTGCACAAAAAGCAGAGATAACCTTTACCGTCCCCACCGATTTTATTCGCTTTGCAGATGGGAATGAAAATGGTCAAATCGAAGCGCAAGAAGTGACCAATCATCAACAACAATTAGAATCTTTTCTGCGCGATCGCGTTCGCCTTTCCAACCAAGATGATACCCCAGGACAACTCACGGTTCAACCGTCTCCCAACTTTGTGGTTCCTCCCAGTTATCAAATTACCCCCGAAACCCACACCACCTTAATCCTCACCTATACTTGGCCGGAAACCTTACAAGCCTTAAACTTCAAATATAACCTTTTTCCCAGCAAAATTGGCATGGGATTGCCGAGTTTACCCACTGCCCATTGTCTAGCTACGATTCATTGGGAAGATCAAGTGAAAACACAAGTTTTAAATGCGACGAATAAACAATTAGCTGTCTCCTTAAATTTCCAGAATAATGCCGTTGCGATTCCGTTTTTAAAAGAAACTCAAGGCCAATTAATTGCGATTTTGGGGGCATTTCTTTGGGGAAGTTTTCACGCCCTTTCTCCTGGACATGGTAAAACCATGGTAAGTGCTTATTTAGTGGGCAGCAAAGCGAATCTGAAACAAGCCATTGTCTTGGGATTAACCACCACCATTACCCATACCATTGGTGTCTTTGCCTTTGGTTTAATCGCTTGGCTAGCATCGCAATATCTTTTAACCGACTTATCTCCTTGGTTAAGTCTGCTTTCAGGAATCATTGTCGTTGTCATTGGCTTAACCTTAGTTCGGCAACGCCTGGCAACATCAAAACACCATCACCACCATCATCATGATCATCACCATCATTCCCATTCTGCAGCTTCTTGGCGACAGATTTTTGCCTTAGGCATTTCCGGAGGATTAGTCCCTTGTCCCGCAGCAACAGTGTTATTATTAAGTACGATCGCGCTGGGACAAATTGCTTATGGCTTAACCTTAGTCTTAGTATTCAGCATCGGCTTAGCCCTCACCTTAACCAGCCTTGGTGTCTTATTTATTTACGGCAAACAACAGTTTCAGAAACTGCCCCAAAAGTTGCCATTGTTGCAGAAATTACCCATTCTCGGCGCAATTGCCATGACAATAATTGGCATCGGAATTACAGGTCACGCCTTGATTAAAATCACTTCTTAACTCGGCTCAGCCGCCCCCCGTTGTTGTAAAATAAACTCCGCGATCGCGAGATCAAAGCGAGTGGTTAATTTTAAGTTGGTCTCTTCTCCTTCCACAATTTTCACCGGCAACTGACACCGTTCAAACAACGCCGCATCATCGGTAACTTCCCAACCCAATACTTTTCCTTGACGATGACACTGCTTGAGAACTTCCACTTCAAACCCTTGTGGCGTTTGTGCGGCCCACATTTGCTTACGTTCGGGAGTATCCTTCACATAACCCTTGTCATCCACCATTTTCAGCGTATCTTTAACCGGCACAGCCGCAATTAACCCCTGACAATACAAAAGCGCTTCACTGCAGCGATCAAACAATTCCCGCGTTACTAAACATCTTGCCCCATCATGAATTAACACATGAGTTGCTTGTTCGGGAAGGGCTTCCAAGCCATTATAAACTGACTCTTGTCGCGTTTTTCCCCCTTCAATAAAGGCAACAGGCGTTGTCAGGTTTAAGTCTTCCAAAATTGCTCGAAAATCAGGAAAATCAAAACTTTGACCGACAATTCCAATCCAATTAATCTCTGTCGACGCTTCCGCCGCCAATAAGGTCCACGCCAGCAACGGTTTTCCTAAAAGCGGCAACAATAGTTTATTGTAATCGCTACCCATTCGTTGTCCCCGCCCCGCTGCAGGGATTAATAAGTGCATTCGATTGCCCTCGCCGATGACTGACAGCAGCCTTTAATATATCACAGCAAATTCCGCCAATCATCCTCTCGATTTAGTTCAGTTCCCAAAAAATATCGTTATATTGTTATCGGGTTATTTTTTATGATTTAAGAGGAGAAAAATCAATGTGGGAAAGTGCCATTGTTGCTTATCTTCATTATCTAAGTTTTGGTGTCGTTCTTGCGTCTTTAATTGTAGAGCGGCAAACCATTAAATCGGAACTCAATATTCGAGAAAGTTGGGTCATTCTCTTTGCCGATGGCATCTATGGAACTGCTGCAACGCTTCTCCTTGCCACTGGGGTTTTGCGTTTACTTTATTTTGGCAAAGGCACGGAATTCTACACCGACAACCCGGTATTTTGGGCGAAAGTCATTCTTTTCTTTGCCGTGGCATCAATTTCGCTTTATCCAACCATTTCCTACTTGCTTTGGATTGGAAATTTACGTCAAAATCTTCCCCCGAAGCTCAATCCGTTTCGCGCTAACCTGATTAAATGGATTATTAATATCGAATTAGTTGGGTTTAGCAGTATTCCTTTATTGGCTTCGATGATGGCCAGAGGAATTGGTTTAGAATAGGCATCAGGCAAAACGGCAAACCGGATAAAATGTTGATCGCCTATGCCAATCGACTGCTGTGCCATTAAAATTAACATGATTGCAATAACGGAATTAACATTTAACTATTATTATGAGAATTCTCGCTCTTGTTCCCGGTGGAATTGGGGATCAAATCTTGTTTTTCCCCACACTCGCTGACTTGAAAAATACCTACCCCGAAGCCAAAATTGATGTTTTGGTGGAACCGCGTTCAAAATCAGCTTATCGGGTTTGTTCCTATGTCAATGAAGTGTTGCTGTTTGATTACAAAGAACGCAACAGCTTAGCAGATTATCTGAATTTATTGGGAATTATTCGCGATCGCGAGTACGAAGTGGCCCTTAGCTTGGGGCGTCGTTGGACGGTCGGCTTCCTGCTTTGGTTAAACGGTATCCCCGTGCGCGTGGGATATGAAAGTGCCGGTTCTTTGTTCTTATCAAACACAGTCCCCCTCAAAACGGAACAATATGCGGCTCACATGTATCATGACTTGCTACAGGGACTAAATATTAATACCCCTTGTCCCCCCTTGCAGGTCAATGTTCCCAAAAGCGATATCCAATGGGCAGAACAGGAACAACAACGCCTCGAAGTGAAAGATGGAAGCTATATTGTCATCCACGGGGGATCTAGTCAACTCGCCCAAAGCAAAGGGCTGGATAAAATTTATCCTGTGGAAAAGTGGCAGCAGATTATTGCCGATATTCAAAGCAAACAACCGGATTTCCCGATTGTCCTGGTGCAAGGGCCAGAAGATGAAAACTGGGTGGAACAACTGTTACAAGCCAACCCCAACTTAAAAGTGACTAGTCCCCCCGATATTGGCAAACTGACGGCGATGATTGCCGGGGGAAGTCTCATGTTATGTACCGATAGCGCCCCCATGCATTTAGCCATTGCGGTGGAAACTTACACCATTGCCCTGTTTGGCCCGACTGATCCGAAAAAATTGCTGCCTCCGGATCATTGGTCCTGTGTTGGGATACAATCTCCTACAGGCGCGATCGCTGATATTGAAGTTAATTCTGTCCTTGAACAAATTTGGCGTGGCTAAACCAGCAGTTTTTCTTGACCGTGATGGAGTCCTCAATCAAGAAGCAGGATATCTCCATCAGGTCGAAGATTTACACCTCATCCCAGGCGCAGCCAAAGCGGTGCGCCTCCTCAACGACCATAATCTCTTTTGCTGTCTCGTCTCCAATCAATCTGGGCCAGCCAGAGGTTACTATTCTTTGGATCATGTGGACGCCCTCCATCAACGTTTAAAAACGTTATTGGACAAACAAGCGTCGGCATTTTTGAATGCGGTTTACTATTGCCCCTATCTTAGCCCCACTGCCGGCGGAACAGACCCCCAATTGAGTTATTGCAGCGCTTGGCGAAAACCCAACACGGGAATGCTGGTTGCTGCCGCTTGGGAGTATAATCTCGACTTAAAAGCAAGTTTTATGGTAGGGGATAAGGCCACTGACATTGACTTAGCTAACAATGTGGGGGCCAAAGGCATTTTAGTTCAAACCGGCTACGGCCAATCGGTCTTAACTGGGTCTTATCAGCATCACACTGTCCCTCATTACACCGCCAAGGATTTACTCGATGCTGTTGACTGGATTCTGCAGTATTCTGCAGTGATTTGACTATGGCTATTTTTGCTTTTTTTGTTATATAATTATATTAAATAGGCAAGCTTCAATTTTTGAGTTGCCGCAAGCTCTGGGGATGAATGAGACCTCGGTGAGCAAACATCTAACCTGAGCAATTTTATTTGAAACAATTCAAGAGCGCGATCGCGACTTTGATCAAGATATTTACATGTTTCGGTGA
>JBDGQV010000141.1:0-18542 GCA_042218725.1 Halothece sp.
GTCGGCAAGGTTTTCCCCACAAAATCCGGATGAATGGGAAGTTCTCGATGACCGCGATCCACCAATACCACTAACCAAATTGCTTCCGGTCGTCCATACTCCGTAACCGCATTGAGGGCGGCGCGCGCGGTGCGTCCTTTATAAATCACATCATCCACTAAGACAACAATTTGATTGGTGAGATCAAAGGGAATATCGGTTTTAGCAGGAGTACGAGTTTTAATTTGGTCTAAATCATCGCGGTAAAAGGTAATGTCTAAAGCGCCAACAGCGACGGCAACCCCTTCTAAGTTTTCAATTTGTTGAGCGAGGAGTTGGGCAAGGGGAAAGCCTTTAGTATGAACTCCGACTAACACTAAGTGGGATAGGTTATTGGCTTTCTCAATCAGTTGCGACGCTAGCCGAGTGATCGCGCGTCTCATTTCGTCGGCAGATAAAATTTCAACAACTTGACCAGACATAGTTCAATTCATCGTTCTTGGTCGCGGCAGGGGTTCTCCGAATCCAACATTTACCGTTCTCGCCAAAGCGGAATCAGCCATAAACTGAGAAAATAAGCAATAATCCCCGCGATCGCGCCCGTGACGGTACATCCCACTAATAACGTCGCAATAAACAGTTTTCCAGCTTGCAACAGTTCAGTCCAAGATGTCCAATCGACATCGGTGCTGAGATCATGGGTTCCTAAAATCAATTGTCCCACTTTGAAATTAAATAGATAAACCGGAACATAGGTAAAGGGATTGCTAATCCAAGTGCCAACGGCAGCGGTTAATTTATTCCCGCGCACCAACATTGCTAAGGCGACACCGAGAATGGTTTGAAACCCAAAAAACGGAAATAATCCGGCAAAAACGCCTGTTGCTAAGCCGCGCGCGATCGCGGGAGTGGTACTGCGCAACCGAATCAAACGTAGGTAGAGATAACGGAGTTTTCGCTTCCACCAAGACTGTCTTTTCTTCCTATTCAAAAAATAAGTGGGATACATTGGGTTGATTAGGGGCGATTTCAGTGGTGACGACATTTTCTTTATCTTAACTTGCAAGGACGAACTGTTACTGGTTAATCCGTGATAATGAGAAAATAAAAAATTGGATGCGTTAATGGGAGAAACGACGGTTATGCGAATTTTAATGATGGGCGGCACGCGCTTTATTGGCGTTGCCCTTACTAAAATTTTAGTGGAACAAGGACATGAAGTAACCTTATTTAATCGCGGCAATCAGCCCTCTCCAGTGGAAGGGGTAAGAGAAATTCATGGCGATCGCAAAGATCCGGCGCAACTGAAAGAGAAATTAGCTTCGGAAACCTTTGATGCCATTTTTGATAACAATGGACGGGAATTGCATGATACGCAACCGTTAGTGGAACTGTTTAAAGATAAACTGCAACATTTTATTTATGTGAGTTCAGCAGGGGTCTATTTAAAGTCGGATCAAATGCCTCATTATGAAGCCGATGCCATTGATCCCAAAAGCCGTCACAAAGGAAAACATGATACGGAAAAGTATTTAAGTGATATGGGAATGCCTTGGACGGCAGTTCGTCCTGTTTATATTTATGGTGCCGGGAATTATAATGATTTAGAAGCCTGGTTTTTTGATCGCATTGTGCGCGATCGCGCTCTTCCCATTCCCGGCAATGGGGAACATCTGACACAACTGGGTCATGTTCAGGATTTAGCCCAAGCAATGGCGTCAATTTTAGGGAATCAAAATGCCCTTGGGCAAGTTTATAATATCTCTGGCGAACGCTACATTACATTTGATGGCATTGCTAAGGCTTGCGCGAAAGCCATTGGCAAATCCCCTGACAATTTGCAACTGGTTCACTACAATCCTAAAGACTATGACTTTGGAAAACGGAAAGCCTTTCCCCTGAGAATGCAACATTTCTTTGTTGATATTGGCAAGGCAAAAACGGATTTAGATTGGCAACCCCAATATGATTTAATTAGCGGCTTAAAAGAGTCCTTTGAAAAGGATTATTTAGTCAAAAATCGCCAAGAAGCTGATATTGATTTTTCCATTGATGACGAAATTCTATCTTAGCTAAATGATTGGAATCCCCCTGAATCAGGGGGAAACTCATCAACGATCACCCATCAAAAATCATCCTCGGGAACGTCTTTAAAGTCTTTGGCAAACGCCAACCACAGCGGGAACTGCAGTAAAGACAAATCAACTTCATTTTCGCTTTGGTCTATAATAATTAATGGCAAATCGTCATTTTCAATAATGCGGTCCGCTCTTTGCATTAGAGATTCTGGACTTTCAAATAAAACCACTCCCCGGTTGGGACCAAAGTCACTACGAGAAATCCCTAAACAATCTTGCAAGCCACGGCGCCATTCTCCTAATCGCTCCGGAGAATCGGCTAAAACTAGCGTTCGCAACTGTTCGCCATAAAGCTCTCGCAATACAGAAATAATCGCTGAGGCCACTAAAATATTTTGTAAGCGGCTTCCCATGGTGGGGATCGCGCCTCTTCCGGCTAAGCTGAAAAACCAGTCCTGAGCGCGATCGGCATGGATGGGTTCAAAGGTTCGCCGCAATTGCCAAGGAGGCCCATAATAGTCGGGAAAGGTGCGATACTGGTCAAGGAGATTGCGAATTTGCTGGGATTCTTCTTCCCATTCTTGTTGCGCAAATTGGGGAGAAGGCTTTTTCGTTTCCGGCGTCGATTCTTCTGCTTGGGAAGATTCCGTTTCGGTGGTTGATTGTTCAAAACTGGGTAAATCCAGTTGTTCGGCAGCGACGGCTAAATCTTGCAAACTGCCGACTAAATAGTCTTTAAATCCTTGCAGACGAACCGCTAACTCTTGCGAAACCCCGGCAAAAGTGGTTCGCATTTCTTCTTGAGCGCGATCGCGCCGCCGTTCCAATTGTTCAACAGATTGCTGTAAATTGTTACGCTTTTCTTCTAATTCTTGCAATCCCTGTTGCACCATCTCAGCTAAAGCCGCTTTGGTTTCTGCGGTTTCTGCGGCAATGCGTTGTTGTTTTTCTGCTTCCAGGCTTTGAATTTCCGTTTCTAATTGCGCTTTTTGTTGTTTTAATTGTTCGATCTCCGTATTTAACTGACTGGCACTTTCTTGTTGAGTTTCCTCAGTCGAACTTTCGGTAGAACTTGCTTTTTCTGGGTTATTATCTTGAGAAGAATGATCAATTTGCTCTGGAGAATTAGATTGGTCGGTGGGCATAAGCTTCTACGATAGGTTTGATGGGTTATCTGTTAAGTTTAATCGTCTCAGAGATCATTAATTAAATTAATTTAAAGCAATGGAAATGTTGCTTGTTTTGGCAAATTTGAGACGGCAACTTTTGTTAAATGGAAATAATAGCATTGACATTTTAACAGCATAGAAAGACAGAGCTTTGTTAAGCTTAAGCTATGAATCAGCCCAATGTCGTTAACCGGAGGCAACTCTGTTATACCATCTCTATAAATTCAAATTTAAGCTAGATTTTCAATCCTTTGTGTTCTCCGTGTCTTTGTGGTTCTATTAATCGCCACAACTCATAAAATAGAAATGGTATTACCCGAGGCTTTTATTGAACAGAACAACGCTCTTCCAAGCATTGTTTCAACATTTTCGGGTCAAATAAAACTGGTAAGAAATGAATACTATTCACTTCTCGAAAATAGAACAAAATGGGAACTGGTTCCCAGAAAATTTTCCAATTCAACCATTCGGAATAAGGAAATTGACGAATTCGTTGTTCCGAGCGATAGACATCTAGTGCGGTATCAGTAAAGGTCAAGCGAATAATGACCGTTTGCAACATTAAAAAAAAGGAAAATAACGTAATAATTATTCCTAAAAGCAATTCGATTAAGGAAATTACCTTACTGCCAAACAAAAGGGAATTCCCTAAAAAAATCAAAGATAGTCCAATTGCAAAGATGACAAGGGGCAACCGATAATTTGGAGATAGCGTAATCGCCTCTTGCGTGGACGCAGAAGATTTTGGTGTCATTTCCAATAAACCTCACTAACAATCTTGATTCTATGATCTCATGAAATTCCTTGAAACGCACTGCCAGACCCCTGAAACATTATCCAAGATAATAAGAAATTGCTAATAAAGATGGCAAGTAAAGCAGTCACGACAGCGGTAGTTGTGGATTGTCCGACCCCTTTTGCGCCGCCCGTGGTAGTTAATCCCCAGTTACAGCCAATAATGGCAATTAAAGCCCCAAAGACGACTGCTTTAATTAGGGCGCTGATTAAATCCCACAGTCCTAAAAAATCTTGTGCTGAATCTAAAAAGACGGTATCAGACAAATTATAGATTGTCGTGGCAATCAGCAATCCTCCTGCCATCCCCGTAATGAGCGATAAAATTGTCAGAATCGGCAACATCGTACAACAGGCAATGATTCTGGGAATAACTAAATATTCAATGGGGTCAGTTTTCAGAATATAAAGGGCATCAATTTGTTCAGTGACTTGCATGGTGCCAATTTCCGCAGCAAATGCCGATCCCACTCGCCCTGCAATCACCACTGCGGTTAAGACTGGGGCTAACTCCCGAGTGAGCGCGATCGCGAGAACGCCTCCTACTGCTGTGCCGGCGCCAAAATTAATAAATTCCCTTGCGACTTGGATGGTAAACACCATCCCCACAAAACTTGCTGTGACTAAAGCAATTAGGAGAGAATCAGGCCCCACCACTGCCATTTGCTCTAGGGTATTACGGCGATGAAGTTTGTTGGGGTTTAAGTGCAAAAGAATTTGCCCTCCCAAAAACAGTGCAGCCAACAAGCGCCGTAACCAGGAGCCCAACCCAGATTTCAAATTCATTGTTGTGATTGATTTTGTTCATCTTCAGAATTAACCCTGAACCGTTCTACAGAAGCCAGGAGATCTCCTGATAAACTTACCAGATTTTGCAGGGCTGTCGATACCTGTTGGGATTCTTGGGAGGTTCCTTGGGCGGTTTTTTCCACAGACTGCATCACCTGAGCCACAGATTGCGCAGTTTCCGATTGTTCTACGGTATCTGCGGTAATCGATTGCACCAGGGAGTCAATGCGATTGGAAACTTGAATAATCTCTTCTAGAGCATTTTTGGCCTGTTCTGCCCGTTCTGTTCCCTCAATCACCTGTTGCGTGCCTTCTTCCATAGCAATCATTACCGAGTTGGTTTCACTCTGAATTTGCAGGACAATTTTTTCAATTTCCCGCAACGACTTCGTAGAACGGTCTGCCAATTGTCGGACTTCGTCGGCAATCACCGCAAAACCGCGTCCTGCTTCGCCAGCCCGAGCTGCCTCAATGGAAGCATTCAGGGCAAGGTTGTTGGTTCGAGTGGCAATTTGGGAAATTACCGAGACAATTTTCGAAATTTCCTGGGAAGATTCTGCCAAACGTTTGACCTTACGGGTACTTTGGGCCACGGTTTCCCGAATTTGCAAAATGCCAGCCACCGTACTATCAACTGCTTCTCCTCCCTTGAGAGCAGTTTCAGAAGCCGTCCGCGCAACAGACTCGGCTTCTTTCGCATTATCAGCCACCCGCTGAATCGACTCCGTCATCATCTGGGAAGAGTTCAAACTCACCGCTAATTCTTCGGCTTGTTGCAGGGCATCTTCTGATAACCCTCGGGCAAAGGATTCACTTTCTGCTGCCCCTTCACTCACTTGTTGCGCCGCTTCTTTGACTTGTTGCACGATGGTACGCAGATTGCGAATCGTTAAGTTGAACGCGTCTGCGACGGCACCAAGAACGTCGGCACTGACTTCCGCTTGGACCGTTAAATCCCCTCGCGCGGCCCCTTCCACATCATCCAATAAGCGAATGACTTGCCGTTGCAAATCTTCTTTCGCTTGTTCTTGTTCTTGTGCTTTCCGTTGCGCTTCTTTGGTGGTTGTGGATACCACTCGCGTCATCTGATTAAATCCAGTGGCCAGTTCCCCAAATTCGTCTTGGGAATAGACGGTGGCTTTGGCCTCTAAATTCCCTTGTTGTACAGCATATAACTGTGCTTGCAAATCTCCCGTGGAGCGTTTCACTTGCTTGACGACAAGACCGCCGATTCCCCAAGTTACCGCACCACTGGCGACACCGCCGACTAAGCCAACCACACCGGATTGAGTTAAATTCTGCAACCAGGAGGGTTTGTTTTCTCCTACCGTAGAAACGGCAAAACTGCCGGCAGCAACGACAACAGCAGAGGCAATGCCTGCTGCTCCTGCAATAATCCGTCGTTTTTTCTCTAAAGACGCATTTTCTAAAAACGCAAAGAAACCTTGCTCTCGGTCAATTATCGGTTCACTAACTGGGCTGTCTGAGTCGAAAGAAACATCAGAGGTTGCTTGCTTAGACGCGCTGGAAGCAAACAGTTGCGATTCCCCTCCCTTGGGAGAACTGGTAAATAGGGGTTGCTCTTCCTCCTCTTGTTCACTAGCCGGTGAGGCATTTTCCGAGGCCGCTTGGTCAGGTGTTTCAAAGTGTCCGGTTTCGACTTCATCTAGCGCAAAATTAGGGCTTTCTTGTTCAAGTGCTTCTAAAGATTCTGTCACTTGCTTGTCAGATTGACTGGCATCCGCTTGGGTTTCTTGCTTGTTAGATTGTTTATTGCCAAAGGTATCTTCTTGATGATCTTGCTCTTGTTCTGAAAACTCTTCATTATTAAATTGACTAAAGTCAAATTCTTCCTCTTCAAAGTTGGTTTCGTTTTGAGGAGATTGCCAGTTTTGAGAAGAAGATAAAACGGTTTTTGTTTCGGCAGCGGAAGCCTCTTCAGGAGAGTATGCATTGGTTTGTTGCGAGGGATTGACCTGAGTTGCCGCTGGTTCATCGACATTTTCCAACTGATTAGAAAAAGAGGGTTCAGCCAAATCTGTCATTTCTTCATCATCGTCTTCCAATGCAGAAATGGCAGTAATTTCTTGTTCTGATAAATCCTCAAACGGATTAATCGAGGCTTCTGCCTCTTCACCAGCATCATCGCTGTCTGACTGAGCATAGGAATGTTGAGAAGACTGATTGAACCCATTGGTTGAGTCTTCTTCCTCTGACCAAATGCCAGTGGCTTCTTCTTCTGAATCGGCCACGAGTTCTGTTGCCTCTAATTCATTTTCTCCTGTTGCTGTTTGAGAAACATCACCGAATTCTTCACTTTCTTGCCATTGTCTAACTGTTTCTAAACCAGATTTTGCAAATTCAATGTAGTCTTCACTATTGGTATTTTCAATAACTAGATTATATTGTTCTTTAGCCCGCTCAAAATCTTGAAAATAACAATAAATATGGCCTCTTAATAGTAAAATTTCTGGCGCTGTGGGGGAATCTTTTACTAACTCCTCAAGAATTGCCGCTGCTTCCTCACAGTTCCCCTTCATATAAGCGTTTCTGGCTTTTTCATACTGGTTTTGATTTTGGATACCCGATGCCATTGCCCTTTTTGCCTCACAACTACCGACTTAATTTAAGTGTTAAATAACAACTAATATTTGCAATTTTTCTGGGGAAATCTTCTCTAGCTTAACTTTTTCCCGAAGCCATTGACTTGACCAATGGTGATAAGCAATTAGGTGTGTAAGACCAGTGTGCCCTAATTCTACAACTTTTTATACTTATTAAGCGACTCCTTTTTTTAAGCAGCCCATCGTGCCGAGCGCAAAATCGCTGAGGGATTAAGCAATAGTAAAGAAGAATTTTCCCACTCCCATTCTCCCTCAATAAAGGGGGCCATTTCATCAGATAAATTACTGGCCATTTCTAATTGTTCTGAATCGAGCCATTCCATGCCGGCAATTTGTTCCACGGCTAGTCCCATGATGGTTTCTTGGTCTTCAATGGCAACAATGGGAATTTCTGAACGCTCTGTTGTTAAAACGCCTGGTTCTCCCAAAAATTGCCCTAAGTCTGCTACCCAAATGACCTGCCCTCGCAGATTCATGGTTCCCAATAATAACACTGAAGCATTGGGAATCGGGGTAATTAAATTCGGGGATTGAGAAACCACTTCCCGAATCCCCGTTGCCGGTATGGCTAGTTCCCGTTTCGAAGAGAGATAAAGCCGTAAATGCAATTCTCCTTCTGGCGGTTCATAGGATTCAAGTTCTGAACTAATCTCCTGTTCGGGATTGAGATCCAGATTTTCCTCGATAATCTGATACTCGCTGTTATTGTTGGCTTCTTCGCTAAATTCTGTTTGATTGACCATTGTCAGTTCACACTATCCCCTTAGCAATTGCTTAATGGTACCAATGAGTTCTGTGGGCTCAAAAGGTTTGGCAATATAAGCATCTGCCCCTTGTTTCATTCCCCAGTATTTATCAAATTCTTCTCCTTTCGAAGAACACATAATGACTGGTACATTTTCCGTATTGGGATCGGTTTTCAGTTGCCGGCAAACTTCATACCCATTCATGCGAGGCATAACAATATCTAAAACGACAATATCGGGACATTGATTTTTAATTTGCTCTAGTGCTTCTACACCATCGCCAACACTGACAACAGAGGCATTTAAACCGCTTTCTTTGAGAAGGTCGGAAATCATTTGTCTTTGGGTAACGCTATCTTCCACAACTAAAACAGTACTCATACAATTTTTTTCCTTATTGCTCGTTCAAATTATGACTATGATTAATGGGCAGTTTCAATTTGATTTTAATTGAATTTGGAGACCAACGATTCAGAAATCATCATCTTGAAGCAGAGAAATGGGCAATTATACTTCGGCAGATGTTTGATTGTTCCCCAAATAAGTTTTTAAGACCTTTGATAAGTTAGAAGTTTGAAGGGGCGGCGTTAGAAACGCTGTTCCTCCTAAAAGCCGAGCTTTTGTTAAACGTAACGGATCTGGATTATCCGGCGTTACAAAAATAATCGGAAGGTTGGCCAAACTTGGGAGACGCCGTAACAAGTTGCCCAGTTGCTCTCCTGCTAAAGCAGACATTTCTAAAGCACAAAAGAGAAGATCGGGTTGTTCTTGCACGATGACACTCAGGGCTTCGATCGGATCATTTAAGATGATGGGACTATACCCTTGTTCCTTCAACATATATTCTATCTGATCACATAGTTTACCCAGTTCGTGAACACATATTACTTTTGATAAGAAAACAGTTGATGCGGTTTCTTTTTCTGTGGCGGTTTGTTCCGGTGGTTGTTGAGAATCCAGTAAGGTTAACCAGCCTCGTTGGATATAAGGATACAGCGCCTGACTAATGGTGACGATGTCTTTGTTCAGGTAACGAGCAAGGCGTCGCAGGGAAAGTTGACCTTGACATGCTACTGCTAAACTCCGATACGCTGAAGGGGTCAAGGCTTTTTGAACTTCTTCTGTTTCCGTCAGCAGCGGACATTGTTCGGGAGAAGCAATGTAGGGATAAAGTTGCTTCCACTGTTGCAATTGTCGAATCACTTGCTTCACTGCAGGATAAATCTCAATTTGGGTGAGTTCTGGTTGAAAAACCGTGTTACTCTGAAAAACAAAATGCCCCTGAGCTAAACTCACTAAGTCAAAGAGAGTTTCATGAACCATACTTGACAGAATCCGTCTTCCTTGGCTTGCTGTCAGAACATCATGTTCTAACAGTAGCCAGAGATAGTTGTATTCGGGTAGGATTCTTCCTGTCAGGGGGAATTCAGTTACTGAAAACGGATTGGTTTCTGTTTCTAGTAAATGTTCTAGTGCCGATTCCACTTGATAGCGGCGAAGGTAGTCTTGCAAGCGTTGTAAATGGAGGTGAGTGTTGCTAACCGCATAAGTGATTTGCCCCTTGGTAAAAGACAGGAGCCAAAATGGGTTGTCACAAGAACCTGCTGATTTTTGCTGGGAGGGTAAGAATTCATTAGTGGTGATGGAAGATGGAATTTCTACGAGCAATTGTCCGGTTCGTTGACCGCGTTCAATCAACTCTAAGAGGCTAGGGATATCAATTTCGCTGAGGGAACCATACATAAAATCAAAAAACAACTCCAATCGGTGGAATACAAGATGAGAGTGATGACGCTGATTGAGTGTGGAGAGAGAATAGGAAGGGGTGGTTAATACAATGACGGCAGTAAGTTAAAATCAGTCGCATCTTATGTTATCCCGTCGATCTCATCTCCCTCAAAAACAGATTCACAGTATGTAAAATTTAGCAGAAGCCAAACCAGCTTACACACCAAAAAGAGGATTAGGGCCGTGCTGTATATCGCAGAAGTTAAGAAGCAGACAAAACTGTTTATGGGTGGCACTAGAACCGTGCTTCATTTACTCGCTTGTCAACAAAACGATAATCGTTGGACGACTATTCCTGGACAGGAAACCGTGACCACTGAAGATGTAACGCGACAGTTTGGTGAAGGTGCATTAGTAACCGTGGACTTAGGCCCCAATCGGCAACTGCAAGGCAATTTGGAGTTGGCAGGAGAAAAAGTTGCCAACTTATTGCAAACCTTTTCCCGACAAGTGGAAAAAACAAAAGGTCAGCAAGAGGAGATTGAACAATGGAAACAGTCTCTGAGTTATCAGGCAGAAGAACTGAACCGTCGTCAAGAAGAGTTGCAGGAAGCAGAACAACAAATTGCTGAGAAAGAAGAAGAATTAAATCAATTAGAACAAGAACGAACAGAAATTCAACAATTACGGGAACAATGGGAGCACGATCGCGCTGAGTTAGAAGGGGCATGGGAACAGCTGCGCGGCGAACAACAACGTCTTGAAAATCTCCGGCAGGAGGTGGAAGGACAACCGGGGCTTTCCGAGGAACAAGCTCAATCCCTGCGTGATTTGTTACAACAATTGGAAGGCGCGATCGGAGCAGCGGAAACAACCCAAGAACCCTTGCAAGCAGCTCAAGCATTGGTTAAGGAAAAAACCACAGCGATTCGAGGGCAATGGGAAACGTTGGATCAACAACGACAACAGGCGGAAAATAAACAACAAGAGGCGCAACAATTAAGCCGGGAGTTGCAGAAACTTCGTCAACAATTACGGGATAAAGAAGGCCATTTACTGGATACTCAGCAACGTTTAGCAACGGTTCAAAGTCAACTGGATACGAAACAACAAATCGTTGCTTATCTGGGAACCCAACTGCAAAAGCAAAGTGAAGCCCGAGATGTGTTGTCTCGGTTAGTGATTAATTCTCCTCAATTAAAAATTCAACAAGACGTGGATACTCAATCCTTAGAAGAAATGCCCATTGAGGATCTAGAACAAGAATTGGATCAGATGAAGAAATCCTTTGAAGATGCTGTTTCTTTTGTCAAAGATCAAGAAGAAGAATTAGATTATCAATTACAAAGTGTTCGAGAGTTAGAAGAACAATTAAAACAAGCCAATGAATCGGAAAAAGAAAGTATTGAAAATGAGTTGTCAGAAGAACAAGATCGCTATCGTTTCCTAGAAAAAACGTTAGTGGGACAACGGCGCAATTTAATGGCGCGGGAAGATATTCTACAGCAGCACCAAGAAATATTAAATCGTCGTCAAGGGAACTCGGATGGAGAGGAAGGCAGTTCCAAAGTTGATTTAAGTCCCATTTTTAATAAAATTGATACCCAACGGGATTATAGTGAAGATGAATTTCATCAAGTGAATGATGAAATCGAAAACTTAAAGTCGCAAGCAGAAGAATTAGAAAGTACCATTCAACAACAACAACAAGAGTGCCAGCAACTTCAGGAACAAATTCAAGACGCAGAAACCAATTGGCAGGAAACCCAAAAATATGCTAATGAATTAGCAACTCGTGTGGAAGTAAACGGAGAAATTTTACAGCAAAGAGAGCAAGAATTGCAAGAAATTAGTCAACACTTAGAAACCATTGCTAAGCAAGTGGAAAAAATGAATTCTCAAGAGCAAAAACAACAATTATCAAACGTACAACAATTAATTAATAATTTATAAGATATAATCATTGGTAAATTAATTTCTCCACGCAAGGAGCAATACGAAATTTTAATGATTGTTTGAGGATTTCAAGATAATCCAGTTTCCCTCAACTTGAGCATAAATATTTCCAGGAAAAGAAGAGGTGCGACTCCGATTGCCAGCATGAATTAAATGAGTGAGTTCTTCAATTTGTTCAAATGTGACCGCTTGTGTAAAATTTCTTTCCCAAAATAGACGCATCACTCTTCGTTTTAGGGCTAGGGGGACAGTTTGCAAGTGAGTCCGATTGAGAGAGTCTTTTGCAGTTTGATGACAGGATTTGTGAAATAATTCAGTTGCCAGTTCGTGAAGATAGTTCGTTTCTGCTTGCAGTACCTCTGCAGTTTGGGAAAGGGCAATTTCGACCTGCGGGTTAAAATGTTCCTTGATTTGAGGCAGAATTTGGTTTCTGAGACGATTTCTAGCGTAGGCCAGATTTTCGTTGGCAACATCGTTCCAGATGGGGAGTTCAAATTGTTGGCAAATTTGTTTTGTCTCAGAACGAGAAAAATTAAGGAGGGGACGTACCAGATGAATCTGTTCTGTTAAAGGTCTTTGCCAGGTAAGAGCTTGCAATCCATCGCTGCCGCTGCCTCGAATTAAATTATACAGGAAAGTTTCAGCGCGATCGCTGCGAGTATGCCCAGTGACCAAATAAGAATAATGATTCTCTTCACAGCAGTGTTTTAAGACTTGATAACGCCACGATCGCGCACTGGCTTCCGTTTGGGCAACAGGCGTCCGAGCGGTGAGTCGAAAAAAGGGAATTTGGAATCCCTGAACCGCCTCCTGCACATGATCGGCCATACCAGCATCATCTGACCAACGATGGTCGCAATGTGCCACTGCTAACTCCCATTGCCATTTCGGTTGCAAATCTGACAATAATTTCAGCAGACACAGAGAATCTTGTCCACCGGAAACAGCCAACAAAACACGAGCTTGCTTTGGCAGGAATTGCCGTTGACGCAGGGTTTTATGCACTCTCGCGTGAAAATCGGTCCAAGTCATTTTGGTGAATCCAGATGAGGGGAGTCCAGCGACTGCCAACGGGTAACTTGGATGTCTCCCCCTCTCCTACTCTTTCTCCAGTTATTGGAAAAACCAGCCGTAGGAATGCAACCCTTTTCCTAGCAAGTTAACGCCTAAATAGCAAATCCAAACCACAATAAAGCCAGTACTTGCTAAGATAGCAGGCCGTCTGCCTTGCCATCCTTTCGTTAGTCTGGCATGAAGATAGGCCGCAAAGACTAACCAAGTAATCAAGGCCCAGGTTTCTTTCGGATCCCAACTCCAGTAGGATCCCCAGGCTTCATTTGCCCATACGGAACCGGCAATAATGCCAATGGTGAGTAACGGAAAACCCAACCCAATGACGCGATAGCTGAGATTATCTAAGGTTTGCGCTAAATTCAACCGTTGGGGAGATAACTGAGTTTCTGTGGCGGTCTCAGGTTTATCCAAAACTGCAGTTTGCGCGTTGCTTGTGCTAGCAACAACTGTCGCCATGGGGGCATCAGTCTGGTTTTTCATCTGACGAAGGCGTTCATTCCCGGCACCATAAGAACTGCCTTGAAGAGGTACTGAGTTTCCTTTCGTAACAATTAAAAACGCGATCGCGAGCAGCGATCCCACCATTAGCGTCGCATAACTTAGCATCATCACGCTAACATGCATCATGAGCCAATTCGACTTCAAAGCGGGCACTAATGGTTCCGATGATTGCATTTCTGGGGGGAGACTCAAGGCGGCAAAGGCAGTAATCCCCATTGCTAAAGGCGCACTGAAAACGCCTAACAACTGATTCTTACTACTCCATTCAATCACCAAATGAACTGCCGTTACGCCCCAAGCTAGAAAAAACAGCGACTCGTACAAATTGCTAATGGGAAAATAACCGGCTTCTATCCAACGGGCAGTGAGTAAGCCAGTTATGCAAAAATTGCCAATGGCCATTCCTGCCGTTCCCAGCTGATGCAGAAACGTCAGGTTGGGAAAGGCTGTTCCCACCCAATAAATTAGCATGGTCACAAACAGCACTAAAAAAGAAATATTATCCAGTTGATGTTGCAGCGCAATTAAATCCATTACGATATTTAGTTAAACAGTGTTTTAATTATCTCCAGTATCCTATCTTACCAAAAATCACGGGTCTGAAGCTCTCCTCACCTTCGCTCCGGGCTTGCGCTCCGGGCCGTTTACAGCGTTCTGTGATAGGATAAACCTTAAGCAGGGACGGGTTTGAATAAGGCTCGCCGAAGGGAAAAAATCCGGGGAAACTGCCTGGACCGCGTTCTGTGCCTTTTACGTTCTCCTGTTGCAACGAGAATCTCTTGACTAGAAAGGAAGAGAGTGTCAACGATCATAAACTTAACCATGAGTGAAGATGAGCGTCTAATCCAGCAATGGCGACAGAAAATCAAGATTGCCAACCGAAATAAACTTTTCTGTCACTGTCGAGACTGTGGCGAAGAATGGGTAGACTCCTATTACGATGTTGCTTGTGCTAACTGTGGCAGCACCAATTTAGAACAAATTGCGTGTTGGCAATTTCCCGATGGTTAGTAGATAAGCTGCTCGCAATTCCCCTTATCAGTGAGCTTGCGGTTTCTTGGGAAAAAATCATTCTCCCCCTCCCGAATCGGAAGGGGAAAGTTCATTAGAAACTAATGATGATGATGCCCGTTATGATCATGGCTATGGCTATGACCATGATAATGATCTTGAGAATGGGCCGGTTTCTCACTGGCTAATTGGGGATTGACAACGGTTGCCGTTTCAGAAAGCAACTCCTCGACTTGTTGACTCGCCCAATTGGCAGCCATTTTTAAGAACTCGGGATGATCATTGACGCAAGCCATCTGGACGAACTTAACATCCTTATTCTTGCGCTGAACATCATGAATAATATGATCAACATCTAAAATGGTCTCATGGTTTTCTGTGGCAAATCCAATGGGCATCATCACTACCGCTTTGGCACCTTGTTGGATGAGATTTTCTGCCGCTAAATCGGCATTGGGTTGTGTCCATTCAATCAGCGGCGTATCGTGGTTTAACCAGCCCACAGAAATCAAAGGATATTTATTAATTAATTTGTGCCGCACACTTTCATAAAGGGCTTCACTTTCCATAATGCCAGAGGTAAATCCTTTGGCTTTGTGGGGACAACCATGATTCATTAAAACAATGCCAATTTCGGAAGGAAGATAAGCTTCTGCCAACTCATTTTGGATTTTTTCTTCCACCAACCGTGCCATTAAATCAATGTAGTCAGGTTGGTTATAAAAGGAGGGAATATAACGCATGCCGCTTAACCATTGTTCCTCTCCTTCATTCAGTTCGTGTAAGGCTTCGTTCACTTGTTCAACGGCAATGCCGCTAGTGAAAATGGAGTCAACAACCAGCAAGGGATAAATTAATAATTTATTGAATCCCTGTTCTTTTACTTGGGCTAAAACTTGGTTGGGAAGATAAGGTTCACAGAAGTTGAAGGCTTTAAAGACAGCTACTTGCTCGCCCCAAGTTTTCTGTAATTCTTGTTCAATGCCTTCCCGTTGCGCTTCAAAAATTTGATTATGAGGTGAGATAAAATTGTCATGTTGGTGACCCCATTCATGAGAGTCAAATAGCGCCAGCAATTTCGCAAGGGGAGGATACATCCAGGTCGGAACTGGGGCAAATTTAGCGGTTAATAAATTCAGGGCTTGTTCGTTATAGTTGGCAAAGTCCTCATAACTTTCCACTTCGCCATAGCCCATTAATAATACCGCAACCTTATCGCTGTCGTTATTAATTGTTTGTTGGCTTGTTTGTTGAGTTGTTTCTGGTGTTGCAACCACGTTTTAATCCTCTTTAGCTTGGAACAGTACAGTAACGTCACGTCAGAGACTGTGCCTTAAAGCATCAGTTTCTTAATCCTCGAAAATTGATGTAGGATAGGTTTCAATTGCTTATTAATCCAATCTTAGCCTAACATCCCCTACCGGGGCATCCTTATCAAGAGAAAAATTCCTCCTAGCAAAGCAAAAGTTGCAGCGGTGTTGAACACCCCAGTTAATCCTCCCCATTGCAAAACCGGACTCAGTAAAACCGGAGATAAAAACTGCCCCAGAAAACTGGTGCCAATGCCAATGGCAAGGATACTAGACCGGATTTTAACCGGTGCGAAATTGGATAAGCTGTTATAGAGGTTGGGTAACACTAAACCAAAGCCCATGCCGAACACTAGCGCAGACAGCAGAATTAGCAAAAATTGCTGTAACCAAGGAATGGTGAAAAGACTGATTCCCATTAACCCAAATCCCAGCGCGATCGCGCCCTGAGATGACCATTTCTTAGCAATTTTTTTGGATCCTAAAGCGGAAATCAACGCTGCCCCTAATGCCCGTGTGGCTAGTAATCCCCCGTTTTCCAGCGTTCCCAGCCCTAAGCTGTCTTGCAGGTATAGCGGGGCATAAATCACCACCGAATACATAATCGCAGCGGTTAGCGCCACAAATAGCAATAATTCGATAACCGAGGGATGAAGCAACACCTTCCTCAGTTCGGAAGATAATCCCCTCCTCTGCTTGCTGGAATATCCTTTTGCCTCTGCAAATGCCCAACTACTGACTAACGCAAGGGGAAACGCAATGGCATAGGGGGCAAAGGCGTATCGCCAATGAATCGAAGCAATGCTGCCCCCGAGTAAGGGGAAAATAATCCCGGCCACTGTTAGAATCGCTGTTGCATAAGCAATGGCTTGGGCGCGAGTTTCTTGATCATAGAGTTTTCCTAATAACCCTAAACTGCCGGCGGCAATTCCCGCTGCTGCCGCACCCAGCAAGCTGCGCGCGGCTAAGAGCAACCAAAATTGACTAATCAAGGCTCCGGCTGTTCCAAAAATCCCATAAAATAGGAGAGAGGGAACAAGGACCCGCACCGGCCCAACTTTATCTGCTGCTACTCCCCAAACTGGACTGAATAATGCCAAGGTTAAGGCATGAATGCTGACTAAATGCGTCCCTAATGTCCGCTCAAACTCCAAGGCGCTAATGATTTTGGGAAAAACCGGCGTCACCACGCCGCCTGCCATGGTAATTAAGGTTCCGGTTGCTAAAATAATCGCCCGTCGCTGGGGTTCCCGTTGCACCCATTTCCAATCGCAATCCATGATAAATTTTGTTTTGTGTTATGTGTGTTTTGACCTTCCAGGAATATCTTTACTTTATTCATCTAATTTTCGCGCTGGAGATGCTCACCTTCGCTCCGCCCGTTATATCTGAAAGATTAACGGGAGACGGGGCTTTCAAGGGGACGAAATGAATTCGCCCCACAGCCCCTCAGGAAAGCGCGCCTCCGAATATGGTTTTACAAAATAAATGTTAGAATGTGAGCGTTGACCAAGATTGAGCCAATGGTTGAAAGAGCTTACAAATACCGTTTTTACCCAACCCCCGAGCAAGAAAACATCTTGCGCCGGACAATGGGTTGTGTGCGATTGGTGTATAACAAAGCTCTCGATGCCAGAACTTCCGCTTGGTATGAGCGACAGGAGAGAATGGGATACTCCCAAACCTCCAGTTTGTTGACCCAGTGGAAGAAACAGCAAGAGTTGCAGTTTCTTAATGAAGTCAGTTGCGTTCCGCTTCAACAAACTTTGAGGCACTTGCAGAGAGCGTTTTCCAATTTCTGGGCAAAACGGGCAAACTACCCTCGCTTCAAGAAAAAACGCAACGGCGGAAGTGCAGAATAAACCCCAAGTCTGCTTTTAAGTTCAAAAACGGGAAACTCTGGCTTGCCAAATGTAAGGAACCTCTTAACATGGTTTGGTCTAGGGAGTTGCCGGGAAGTGCCGTCCCTTCTACCGTGACGGTGAAACTCGACCCTTCCGGTAGATGGTATGTCTCCCTGCTGGTTGACGACCAAACCGTTAACCCGTTTCCCCCATCTGGAAAACAAGTAGGAATTGATGCAGGGATTAACAGTCTGATTGCAACCAGCGACGAGGAAAAGGTTTCCAATCCCAAGCAGTTTCAAAAACTGTATCGAAAGCTGAGACGCGCGCAAAAGGCGTTGAGCCGGAAAACCAAAGGCTCGACGGGCCGACAAAAAGCGCGAAAAACAGTAGCTAAGATACACGCAAAAATCAGTGATGCCCGTTCCGATTTCTTGCACAAGCTGACAACGGATTTGGTGCGGAAGTACGACTTGATTGTAGTCGAAGATTTGGCGGTCAAAAACATGGTCAAAAACCGCAAACTTTCCCAAGCTATATCGGACACGGCTTGGGGAGAACTGTTCCGCCAGCTTGAATATAAGTGCCAGTGGTATGGGCGCAAACTGGTCAGAATCGACCGCTTTTTCCCAAGTAGTAAACGATGCAACCATTGTGGATTCGTTGTTGATCAATTGCCTTTGAATATCCGCGAGTGGGAGTGTCCCAGCTGTAGTAGTCAACATGATCGCGACATCAATGCCGGTAAGAACATTTTGGCCGCAGGGCTTGCGGTGTCAGTCTGTGGAGCATCCATAAGACCGGAAGAGAGCAAATCTCGCAAGGCAGGAGCTAAGAAGCAGAAACCTAAATCGTGAGGTTTAGGAATCTCCCGCTATACTTGGAAAGTTAGCGGGAGAGGATGTCAAGGTTGATCTCAGTAACTCATAAGCAATCAC
>JBDGQV010000142.1:0-3483 GCA_042218725.1 Halothece sp.
ACATCTGCCAGCTGACATCAGTTAAAAGAAGTTGCTGGCCAGGGGGAACAATGATTTGGTCAAGCTGGACTTGCATATTGTGACCCCACAAGAATGGAAATGTGAACCTTTGCTTCCTATATTAATCGCAGAAATGGTTCTATCCTGCCAACTGTGTTGCCTTTTCATAAGCCGCGATCGCGCCATCAATATCGTCGCTGGCTTGCAAAGCATCCCCTAGCAGATGATAGACCTCCCAACGTTGGGAATCTTGTTCCAGCGCTTGCCGATAATACGCGATCGCGTCCTGCCATTGTTCCTGACTGGCCAAAATTTGCCCGCACCAGATCCGAGCTTCCACCTCTTGGGGGTCTAGGCTAATGGCTTTGCGATACGCTTCTAGCGCCTGGGAGAACTCCCCTTTCCCGTAGCGGGCTTGTCCGAGCAACTTATAGCCGTTTCCATATTGCGGGGCCCGTTCTAGGAGTTCCTGACAAGCAACCAGGCATCGATCCCAGTCTCCTGCTTCTAAACAAGCACTTGCCCGACGCTCTAATGTATGCACAGAATCTGCCGAATTCCCGTTATGAGCATTAGCAATACCATTGGTATGGTTGCCGGCTTGATTCGGAACCATGGAAAAAGCGTTCTGAGGAGCCTCACTGTTATTGGTAGAAGCAGTTTGGTTTCCTTTGAGCTGAGCAAATGCGGCTCGATAATGCTCCAGCGCATTTTCCAAGTCGCCATGAGCCATTGCAAGTTCCGCTTGTTCGCTCAGCGCAATGGCTTTTTTGTTATGACCCGCTTCCGAAGAGGAAGAATTAACCGAGGACGAAGGCAAGCTTCCCTGATGCTGCAACCAATTCACTTGTTGATAACAGGCATTTGCTTCTTCTGTTTCACCCGCTTCTTTCAAAATTCCTCCCAATTCTTGCCAGGCAGTCACCACTTCCGAATTAGCAAGGGTCCTTCGATAACACGCGATCGCGTCTTCCGTCCTTCCTTGATGAGCCAGCAAGGTTGCCAACTCCCGACGCACTTCACCAGAATCAGCATCGGCATTTAAGGCTTGATAGTAATGGACAATTGCCTCTTCCCATCGCTGTTGCTTAGTCAACTGTCTTGCTAAATCCAGATGGTCGTTCCCCGTTGCTTGATCCGGTTCTAAACATAAAGCCCGATAGCGATACTCCATGGCAGCAGACGTTTGTCCCATCTGAGTGCAGGCATCAGCTAAGCCTCGATAAGCATCGGCATGATCGGGATCAAGCCACAACGCTTTTTGATAACAAGCAATAGCCTGTTTCCATTGTTGTTGAACAGCGTACCAATTTCCCAGATCGACCCGCAGTTCTGGAGCACTAGGTTGGCAGGCAATGGCCGCGCGATAACATTGCCAGGCTTGTTCTATCTGTTCCGTTGCTTCTAAAGCTTTCCCCAACAATCGATAGGCCGTTGCATTGGGATTCAAGGTTAGGGCTTGGCGCGCGATCGCGATCGCGTTTTGCCACTGTTGCTGCTCCAGATAGGATTGAGCCTGGCGGATGACACTTTCCTGATCTTGTTGTGCAAATTGGGCTTGATGAGAAGTATCTTCTTGATCCGGCACCACTGAGGTTGTGTTTAATTCCTGGGATGTCTGAGTTGCCTCTTGCTGGCTTGATGACTCTCCATGACATTCGATCGCGCGCCGCAAACTAATTGTTGCCTCTTCTTGCCGTCCAACTTGCTTGAGCATTTCCCCAAGTCGATAATGAGCCAGTGCCCAATTAGGCTTCCCGTCAACGGCATGTTGATAACAAGCAATGGCTTCTTGAAACTTCTCCTGCTCAGCCAAGCTATCACCTAACTGCAAGTGTTGTTCAGCACTATACTGAGTCGGTTCTAACCGATAAGCGCGATACCAAGCTTCTGTGGCTCTACTGCTGTCTCCTGCCTTAGAAAAAGTGCGTGCTAAATTTCGCCAAATTCCTGCTTGCTGAGCATCAAGTTTTAACGCTTCTTGATAATACGCGATCGCGTACTGCCATTGTTTTTGGCTGGCATACAAACTGCCGAGATTGGCATAAGACTCCGGCAACGGTTGAAGCGCGATCGCCTGACGATAAGCATGAGCGGCGTTTTGCGGTTGCTTGCTTGCTTGCAGCGCTTTGCCGAGCAAGTGCCATGTTTGGGCATCTTCGCCTCTGGAGAGAGCTTGTTTAGCAACTTCAATTACTTTCTGCCACTGTTTTTTCTCAGCATAAGTTTCCGCTAAGCGTTTGTAACTGGCGGCGCTTTCCCCTTGTTCCGATGGAATCGTTTCCCCGCGAGCGTCCTTTGCTTTATTAAACGCGGCCTGTGCTTCCTCTTGTCGTCCCGCTTGGGCCAAGGCATCGCCTAGCCGTTGATAAGCTTCTGCCCACTTGGGATGGGACTCAACAGCACGTTGGTAAGACGCGATCGCTTTTTCAAGATGACCTAAATTTGAAAACCGATCCCCTAATTTCAGGCGCTCCTGAGGCTTTACTTTCTCCGGCTCCAGACTATAGGCACGCTCCCAGGCTTTAACTGCTTGTTCGGGTTGGTTCAATCGTTCCCAGACTCGCCCGATATTGCGATACACTGTTGCTAAATTGGGATTGAGCTGACTGGCTCTTTGATAATACTTCAGCGCTGCTTGCCACTGTTTTTGCTGGGCATAAATTGAGCCTAAGTTAACGTAAGCTTCGGCACTGTTTGGTTCTAAGGCAATTAGTTGTCTAAAGGTATTTGTTGCCGATTCTAATTCGCCAACAGCAATCAAAGCTTTGCCTAGGGTGTGATAAGCAGAAGGAAAGTTGGAGTTAGCTTGCAAAATTTGCCGACAAAGGGAAATGGCGTCTTGAAACTGTTTCTTAGCAAGGGCGGTTTCTGCTTGTTGCTGTAAATCGGCAAGGGCGGTTTGGGGCTGATAAGTAGCAGTCATGGTTAAATCCTGGTTGAAAGTGAACGGCTTATTAATAAGAATTAATCAAATAAATACCCGGTTTCTTCTGAACCTAGGGCTTCTTCAATTTGCTCAATGTTGGGAATTAGGCGATAAGTTTCCCGGTCATTAAATTGATTTTGATTGGGGTCTAGCAATTGTTGAATTTTTTCACTGTAGCGTGCTTCAGTTATTTCACTAAACCCAAGATAACGATACACTTCGTTTAATTTATTC
Organism: Halothece sp.; assembly: GCA_042218725.1. Lineage (GTDB taxonomy): Bacteria > Cyanobacteriota > Cyanobacteriia > Cyanobacteriales > Rubidibacteraceae > Halothece. Next base: position 3,164 of record JBDGQV010000142.1, read on the forward strand.
ATTTTGTTGGTTCGTGTCAAGCTTGGGTCTAGAAAGTCTTCGTAGTCGAGATCAAATATTTCTTTTCCTAGCGATCGCGCAATGGTTCGATATTGATTCTGCCGTCGTTCTTCCCAATTCATGTGTCTTCTTAATTCTTCCACATCTAACGGTTGGTATTGCTTCTCAAATAGTTTATTTCTATCGCCTTGAAACTGTCCGGCTTGTAGGGAAATGTGCAAAGAAACAATTCGTTTCAGTTTATTTCTTCGGTTTAAAAAAATGACGCGATCAAAGGCATTCATTAATAAGTGAAGGTTTTGGTCGAAGGAAATACTATA
>JBDGQV010000142.1:3583-7261 GCA_042218725.1 Halothece sp.
ATGATGAAATGGGATCGCGCCGTTGCAATTTCTTCTCCAGCCCGCTTGAGGGCAACTCCTAAATTTTCCAAGGCTTGTTGATGGTTCGGGTTCACCTGAATAGCCCGCCGATAACACGCGATCGCCTTTTCTATATGATTTTCTCGGAATAGTTTGTCTCCCAACTCAATATGCTTCTCTGCCGGGACAGTAGCAGGTTCTAACCCGTAGGCGCGAAACCAAGCTTCTATTGCTCGATTGCTGTCTCCAAAATTGCTCCAAACTCGTGCGAGATTCCGATAAGTTCTTGCGGCTCTGGGTTGCAGTTCTAAGGCTTTCCGGTAGCAAGCAAGGGCGTTTTGGAACTGCTGTTGTTCGCCGTAAAGAGAGCCAAGATTCGTATAAGCGATGGCATAGTTTGGATCAAGCGCAACTGCTTTGAGATAACATTTTTCCGCTTTCTGGAATTGCTTTGCTAAGTGTAAGGCTTTTCCCAAGGTTTGATACGCGGGGGCAAAATCAGGTTCTTCTTTAATAATTTGCTCGCATAGCGTTGCTGCTTGTTGAAGATGCTGTTGATTGAGATAGGCTTCAGCTTGCTGTTGCAGATCAGTTGTCGTTGATTGAGAATCGGCAGCTGATGTCATAGTCAGTTACTTCCAAAGAGTCGTACTTAATCCAATTTTGCCTGATCCAGGGCTAATTTTAGTGTCGCCAAATTAACCCAAATATCTTCTGAGAGAGAGTTTTGGTACATTAGGTTTCGTATGGGGTCGCATGCAATTGCTTCTCCGACTAAATAATAATGTTCCAGTTGCAACTGTTGGGAAATGACCCAAAAATAGTGTCGAATGTAATTGGGAGAAAACAGTTCAATAACTTTTGTTCGGGCAGAACAGAAAACCAAGTTGGTTAAACCGCTGCCGTGAGGGGCAACAATCGCTTCGGCTGAGGCAAACCAGTTGAGTTGTTCGGAAAAGGACAGTTCCTCAAGGGAAACCGGAACAAAACCACGAGTTTGTAAATAGTCAATAACGGCTTCCTCATTCAATACCCGTCGATGTCGAGCTCCTGTGCGACGGATATAAATCCGCTTGGGATAAGCGTTGGAGCGATTCAGAAGCGGGGGCAAAAAGGTTTCCCGAAGGAACTTTAATCCCCAAGGCGGCAACCAGCCTAAATGCCCGGCAAACGAGGGAACAATCAGTTCTTCGGCTTGGATATGGGGATGATCGTCGCTGGCAATGACTTTTTCGGGTGAAATTCCTAAGATGTTTAGGGTTTCTTGCTGGAAGGGTTGGCTCGCTTGATTAATCCAAATGCCATGCAAGGTTTTGGGATCAATGCCAGCTTGGTTTAGTAAAGCAATGCGAGGGAGAATATCGATGATCCAATGGAAATAAACGTTTCCCGATAATCCCGTCAAAACAGCAACTGTTCCCTCGATGGGTTCAGTAGGAGGAAGGGTTTCTTGTTCGAAAATTTCATGAGGAGCACCATTGCCCGAACAAGGAGGCAATTGTCCCGGATAATCCCGAGACACATCATTGAGTAGATGATTATCAGGGGTGATTACGGCGAAGGCTTTGCAAATGAGCCAATGGTTTTGTTGGGGAACTGCCCATGCTCTGCCGTTGGGAATTCGGGCAACAAATCGAGAAAAGGAAGCCACTGGCGGTGTCTGAGGGAAAGTACAATTGTGAATCCCATAGCCTAACTGCACCGGTTGGAACCAGTTCAACACCTGCTTTAAGCAAGGAGTGCAGTCTAATCCTCGACAAGTGATTTCTTTATTTTGATTGCTCGTTGCTTCTGAAGCGATATTTTTATCCCCGTCAAGCTCAATATAGTGATCATTGTCGAGACAGTTATTCCTCGCCAACCAAGCTCGCGTTGAGGGATAAGTATTTTGGGGAGGCTTAATCTGCTTAGTAGCGCATGAATTCTGTAGTTGCAGGTTTGGTTTTGTCTGCCCAGACCACATTGCTTGGTAACAGGCAATAGCAGATTCCCATTTGCTTTGTTGCTCTAACAGTTTTCCCAACTGAAAATTGGCTTGGGGGTGATGGGGATGTATCGTTAGGGCTGCTCGGTAAACCGCGATCGCGCTTGCTGATTTTCCCTGTTGCGCAAGACTATTTCCCAGTCGCGTCTGCAGTTCACTGTCACGGGGTTGCAGGCGTAAGGCCTTCTGATAATAGGTTTCGGCTTGTTGCGGGATTCCGTAGCGAGCGGCGGCATCGCCAAAGCAACGGTAGATTTGTTGGAGAAAAGTCCGAGCTTGGGGGAACTTGGACGCTTGTAAGGCTTGAAGAAAGCGGGCGCAAGCTAATTTCGCGCCTTCCCATTCATCTTGCGGCGACTGAAAGCGAGTCTCTACCCATTCTTGGTATGCTTCTATTTGCTGGGCTTGAGGCGCGATCGCGTCTCGCCAACAGGCGAGGGCTTTCTCGATTTCCCCTAACGCCATTAATGAGTGGCCCCAGTCACCATAGGCGACTAGATTCTTTGGTTGCAGTTGCGTAACTTTCTGGAAACAAGGGGCTGCTTCGGCATGCAATCCTTCATATTGTAAGGCTTTCCCTAAATTATAGTGAGATAGAGCATAATCAGGTTTGAGCCAGATTGCTTTTTGGTAAATCGCGATCGCGTCCTTGATTTTTTGTTGCCAAACCAATACCTGGCCGAGATTGTTATAGCAGCCCGCGACATCAGGACGGAGTTTGATTGCACTTTGCAATGCCTTCACGGCTTCTTCCAGTTGGTCGGATTGTGCAAGAGCACAACCGAGATTCCTGTAAGCTACAAAATAACTAGGATCAAGGTTAATTGCTTGGCGGTAGCTTTGACAGGCTTCAACAATTTTGTTTTGCTGTTGCAATAAAATGCCAAGTTGGTAATATAACCTTGGCTGATTGGGCGAAAGCGCGATCGCATGGCGATAATACTCAGCGGCAGTTGCTAAATCTCCCCAGCCTCGATAAGCCTCTGCTAACTTTTGATATCCTTCCCAGCATTTAGGTTGTAGGTTTAAGGCTTGTTGATAATGCCAAATACTCTGTTCCCAAGCCCTTTGTTGAAAAAACAACCGCCCTAGAGCTAGATCAACTTGAGCAAGATCGGGTTGTTGCTCCAAAGCTTTTTGATATGCCGCAATTGCTTCTTTAACTTTTCCTCGGGTTTCTTGCAATTCCCCTAGGGAAATATAGCTAGCAACGAGGCTGCTAATAGGCGCGATCGCTTTGGTCGAGCTAGGAACAATCAATTCAGGAGAATTCATAGGAGTTTGATGAAATGACCTGTAATGTTTTGTCCAAATTCAATTGACGAGTTAGGGGAAAGCGAAAAGAAAGGAGCAATGAGCTATGGGCGACAGCCCCGTCCTTGCTCGTAGCACTCCGGCTTCGCTCCGGTCAGCGACGGGACGGGGCGTATAAACGTCTGGGGAAATCCTCACTTCCTTGTCGCTTCGCTCCTGCGTCGCTGCGTCCAGACGACAGCCCCTCAAGGAGAGCCCGCCGACGGAATATCTTGTAGTCGGCAAACCGAAAAGTACTATACTTGTAGCAAAGTGGAGGGGGATATCACTTCCCTATAAAACGCGAAGCCCTTTAAGGGTGGAGAAGCCAGCTTCATAATCTTTGATTTGATGCCGGAGTGGATCACTCAGTTGCTTTTCCTGATAACTCTGTTAAACAG
>JBDGQV010000143.1:0-21461 GCA_042218725.1 Halothece sp.
AATCCCTAATTTGCAACTGAATGAAAAAAGGAAAACTCTGATTAGATTTTAAAATTCAATTCCGGGTTGTGCTTTCACCCCTTGTTCCCGAAAAGGATGTTTAATGAGTTTCATTTCTGTAACTAAATCGGCTGCATCAATTAAGTCAGCAGGGGCACCGCGTCCGGTTAAAATAACGTGAGAGTCATCGGGTTTTCCCTTTAATCCTTCAATGACTTCTGCGACATTGAGGTAGCCCAGTTTCAAGGCGACATTAATTTCATCCAATAAAACCAGCCGATAATCGGCATTCTGAATGTAGCTTAGACTGGTTTCCCAAGCAGCTTGCGCTTTTTCTGTATCCCGTTCTCGATCCTGGGTTTCCCAAGTAAAGCCTTCCCCCATGGCATGAAAGACCAATTGGTCTTGCCATTGTTCAAACACTCTTTTTTCTGCCGGTTCCCAGGCGCCTTTGATAAATTGCACGATCGCGACATTGAAGCCGTGACCCAGGGATCGCACCACCATTCCCAGGGCGGCACTGGTTTTCCCTTTGCCGGGTCCGGTATTAATAATAATTAACCCTTTTTCATTGGATCGCGCTTGCAGTCGTTCTTCTTGAACTTCCTTCCGCCGTTGCATTTTTTGTTTGTACGCTTGGGAAGAAAGTTGGCTTTCGCTAGCAGTGTCCGAGTTTGTCATTATTCATTTCCCTAAACTCAAGTAAGGCTATTTTACCGTGCACTCGGAGGCAGGAGAAACCTCGGAAACGACTTTCACATTGCGATACCCGCTTGCGGTTAGCAATTCTTCAATGGTCATTTCAGCGCGATCGCGCGCTTGGTTTAAAATGCCTTGGTTGCAGGCAGCACTAACAACTTGATTTAAAGTTTTCTGTTGGGCGAGACTTTGCAGTTGCACAGCGGCATCCGGCCCTAAATTGAGAAACCCGCGATCGTAGTCATAAACGCGAGACTCCCGAACATCCAGTTTACTGTCTAAAATTTCGGCTGCGGGAATCTTCACCACTACACTGTCGGTTTCTTCCTCAACGGTGACATCTTCGGCGGTAACAGCGCCTAAATCCACACCAGCCCGAACTTCTCCTTGGGCAACATACAGCAAACGAGTGGTTCCCACGGTAAAATTGCCAAGTTTGCGATCTTTTTCGGCGGGAACAATGGACTGCATCGTAAATACCGCCGTTGTCAGTTCGCTAACGCCCTGAATCCGATTCACGACCATTTTGGGAACAGAAACTTCCGGTTTTGCCGGCGGGGCATCAAAAAATTTTTCAACGAGACTAAAGGCGCGATCGCCAGCTCGCCATACGCCCAGAAGGATCATCACCGTGACGAGCGTAATCCCGCCAGTTGTCATTAAGAGAAACGTTTTGAGAAAAGAAACAGCGGGGCGAGAAGGAGAGGAGGAAACTTGTCTAGAATCCTCCTGGGATTCCCCATTTTCAATCGAGGGGGAGTTTTGAACTTGTACCATGAATTAGGGACAGGGATTGGGGTTTTCTTGATGGACCGCTTCAATATCGGCCAAGGCCTCTTCTGATAATTTTACGTTAATGGAGCCAATATTGGTTTTTAACTGTTCCATGCTGGTGGCACCAATAATATTCGAGGTGAGGAAGGGCTGTTGATTAATAAATGCCAGTGCCATTTGTGCCGGATCTAGATTGTGACGTTTCGCCACTTCTAAATAGGCTTTCGTAGCACTTTCGGCACGGGGGGTTTCATAGCGGGAAGGACGAGAATCGAGACTGCGTCGGGTTCCGGGAGGAATTTGACCCCCAACATATTTGCCGGTTAAAGTTCCCGCTGCCAATGGGGAATAAGCCAACAAGCCGCAGTTTTCCCAAACCGCAATTTCCGATAAGCCCACTTCAAATTTACGGTTCAATAAGTTATAAGCATTTTGAATGCTAACCATTCGAGGGAGACTATATTTTTCGGCTAAATGGAGATAGGTCATTACGCCCCACGGGCTTTCGTTGGATAGTCCCACAGTGCGGATTTTTCCTGCTTCCACCAATTCTCCCAACACTGTGAGTACTTCGTGCATTTTCTCCAGTTCATTGGGCGGCAGTTCATCAGCAGCGTAACTGAAACCAAGTTTCCCGAAGCGGTTGTTGGGACGATCCGGCCAATGGAGTTGATAAAGGTCAATATAGTCGGTTTTCAGGCGTTTTAGGCTATCTTCCACCGCTTTTGTAATATTGGGGCGATCTAACTGATTTTGACCGTTTCGAACCCAATCCATGGAGGTTTTGCCAGCTACTTTCGAAGCAAGAACCACGCGATCGCGCGTTTTCCGACTTTGAAACCATTCTCCGATAATTTCTTCAGTGCGTCCGTAGGTTTCCGGTTTTGGCGGCACCGAGTACATTTCTGCCGTATCAAAGAAATTAATTCCTTGATCCAGGGCATAATCCATCTGGGCAAAGCCATCTTCCAGGGTATTTTGTTCCCCCCAGGTCATGGTTCCCAAACAAATCAGGCTGACTTGAATATTGCTATTGCCGAGTTGACGATATTCCATAATTTAATTGAAACAGGAGTAAGTAAATTACAATAATTTAGTGTGCTGCGCGATCGCGCTAGTTTTCAACTTTGAAATTAGTCTCGCTTTAAATGCCCTAATTTCGCATCAGGTTATTTCATTTGTTTTTATTTTTGCAGCGAAATTTATAAGGTTGCGTTTTGTTGACTCTCATCGGCACTGAGACGTAAAAACCGTTGACGATAGGGTTGTTCGGGTTGTTTGACTAAGGCTTGTTCCTGGTAGAGAAAGGTCTGATCGCTTTGCGGAACGTTAACGCGACAGGTCACCATTCTAACCGTAGCGGCATCAGCGTTGTCGGTTTGTCCGGAGCGAACCATCACTCCTTTTAAATGAGAAGCAACTTTTTGCACATGCTGTTCCCTGGGACTTGCCATGGCAGAAGTTGTAAACATGAAATTCATCAAGGCTAACCCCACGGTTTTAACCGAAGTTTTCATAACACATTATCCTGAATAACAACTATTATTAATCATGAGGGTCGTTTTCGGGAAATTCAAGCTTTATCGGATTGATCAACAGGGTCTAACTATCAGTTAAAAAAATCTCTTCCCAAACCGAGCAAAAAGCCGTCAGTTTAAGCTACGATGGGAACTCAAACTGAGAAAGCGACGATCCTGATCGCGACTCGCAAGTAACCATGGAACTTGTTGATTTTACCCATTTTCAACATGATTAAATGGACTTGCTGACATTGCTTCCCTATCCGCTGCTACTCTCTCAACATTTCTAGCCTTCAATGATCAATCAGTTTGTGGAACAACGCTTCAATTTATCGACTTGGAAAGTTAACCGTCTGACTCAATTTCTGCTGCTGGCGGTGACGATGCTAACCTATAGCATCATGGCAATGAATATTGCCAACTCGCTGTTTTTAAGCAACGCTGGGGCAGAATATCTCCCCTTATGTTTTATATTTCTAGGCTTATTTTCGATCCTCGCCTATGGAGGAGTATCGCAAGTTATTGATCGCTTTAGTCGGGCTCGACTATTTCAATATACACTGATTGTTTTTGTTCTTTTATTTTTAGTTTTTTGCATTTTCCTGGATCTGGATGTTTTACCCCTCTACTTTTTGATTAGTATTGCGGCGTTTTTTCAGTTTGATTTAAACCTAAATATTCTTTATCCCAATCTCATTACTGACTATTTTACGACTTTAGAATATAAGCGTTATGCTCCTTTTTTTGGCATTGCACAAGCAGTGGGAATGTTGTTGGGAGGCGCGTTAACAACCCTTTTTGCTCAGTTTTTCAATGATCAGGAATTAATCATTTGTGTCATTGCCATTTTGGGAATTGCCATTGCGCAGATTATTTATCTCGAAAATTCGCAACCGCGCTTAGAAAGCAATTATGCTAAGAAAAAGGTCGGATTAATTGAATCTTTAAAAACGTTTCCCGAGTTGGTGCAACGCTACCCCTTGGTGTTTTACCTGGCTAGCAGCAGTGTTTTGTTCATTCTTATCTATGTCATGTCGGAGTTTTTATGGTTCAGCACCTATGCCAGCAATTTTACAGACTCCGAATTAACCAGCTTTTTGGGAAGCGTTCGCATTGCCACCAGTACGATTCAAATTGTTACTTTATTCTGCATTACGCGTCCTCTTCTTCGCTGGTTGGGGGTGGCACGGATGAATGTTGCTTATCCCATTGTTACCTTGGCGGCTTTACTAGGATTTGCGTTGCGAGGAGACTTAAAAAGCGCGATCGCGGTGAATATTAATGGGGATTCCCTGAATAAAGGGCTGGCAATTCCCGTCCATCAACTCAACTATAATGCCATTCCGCCAGAATTTTCAGGACGAGTGCGAACCTTAACCGATGGCATCTTTTACGCTTTAGGCTTAACCATCGCCGGTGTCTCATTGCTGGTTGCTCAATCCTTTCTGAGTACCATGCAAATTGCTTGGATTGCCATTATTTTAACGGCAATTGCGTTGCTGGCACGATTGCCCATGGGAAGACTGTATGCCGAAGGTTTAGAAGGCATGATCCGCTCCAATACGCTGGAGTTAGACGATTTTAATTATCGAACCCAACTGCCTGCTGGATCCAGTTCTGCGATTCAAGACTTAATTATCAACGGCGATCCTTATACCAAGGTGAAAGGATTAGAGTTAGCCCGCCGGTTAGGGAAACCCAGCCAGTTTTTACCGGAAGTTAAAGTCTTATTGGAAGAAAACGGCAATGATGCCACGATTCGTTCGGCAGTTGTCGATGTGTTTGGCGGCGATGCTGACAGTGAAAGCTTAGACAAATTTCGAGAATTTCTAGACAGCGATCGCGTGGCTTTGAAAACCACTGCCTTAGAAGTATTGACGGCGAATCAAGAATCGATTGCCAACTCGAAAATCCGGGAATTGCTGAGCGATGAAAGCCAGAAAGTTCGGCTATTAGCAGCCCTGGCAGTAAAAATATCCGATCAGGTTCCCGATACCAAAATCGAGAAACTCACCAATGAAGTTTGGGAGTCTCCTTGGGAAGAAAAGGCTGCCATTTCCGTTGCGCGAGTCATTGCACAAACCGGCAATCGCGATTTTCTGCATCTGCTGGAACCGATTATCAAAAACGATACCCCTTCTCTGAAACAGGAAGGATTGGCCGCCTTGGCAAAAATTGCCGAACGCAACGACATTGAAGCGACAGAGATCGCGATTGGAGAACTGCAAAATCCTGACCCCCAGGTGCGAGCCGCTGCTTTTCATGTGTTGGGGATAACTCGTTGTCAAGGAATGCTTCATCATGTGGGAATGGGATTAGGCGATACAGATCCTCGGGTTCGTCAACAAGCGGCGAAAGTCTTAGCCTCTTATGGGGAACAAGGGTTAGCCTTAGCCCGGGATAGCCTTGCCTCTCCCAATCCGGAAGTGGTCAATGCCACGATTACAGCCGTGACGCAAGTGAGAAGCCAAAAAGCCAGCGATATTTTATTAGAGTACCTTGCCCCCGATTTTCGAGAACTGAATAAAACCCAAGCCTGGCAAAAGCAAATCCCAAAAACCGATCCCAATTGGCAACCCTTGGTGATTGCCATTTCCGATTATCACAATCGGGTAGTCCAGAAAGTGTTATATATTCTCTCTTGTCTGGGGCATTCTCGTACCGTCAACACCGTTAGCCGCGCCTTTAATTCCACCAATCCTCGGGAAGTGGCCAATGCGGTAGAAGTGCTTGCTACCTTGCCCCATCGACGGTTTGCCCTGCCGTTGATGCCGATTTTAGAACAAATGGGTCAACAACCGCAGACTTTATCTGCCAATGGCCGGTCTCGTACCACTTCACCGGCTTGGTTGCGGTCAAAAGGGTATAAACTACTCTTAGAAGCCTTAGAAGCACGCGATCGCTGGATTCGGGTTGGAGCGTTAATTGTCATGGCAACCGTTCCCTTTGCTTTAATGAGAGATCCCGATCCTCTGGTCAAAAATACGGCTCAACAACTCTTTTTACCCATCCTCCATCGTCCATCCCTACAGAATGTGCTTATGAATCGTTTACTTCTTTTGAAAAAGGTTGCCCTCTTTAAAAACTTGTCTCTAGAAGAATTGCTCTTAATTGACAAAGCATTAGAACAAGAACAAGTATTAGCCGGTCAGACAATCTTTACTGAAGGCAGTTGGGGCACTCACCTTTATATTATTGCGGAAGGCAGTGTTCGAATTGTCAAAGAGTTTGACGGCGAACAAGAAGATTTGCGCCATCTCTCCGTTGGTGAATATTTTGGAGAAGTTGCCCTCTTTGATGAAGCCCCCCATTGGGAAAGCGCGATCGCGCTTCAAGACTGCACTTTATTAAAATTAGAGAAAAGTCGCTTTATCAGTGTTATCAGCCAACGTCCCCATATCATCTTGGAAATCTGCCGCTTTTTAAGCCAACGCCTCCGCGAAACCGACAAGTTCCGCCCTTCTTCCAAACAGTTGTTGCCTCCTTCGTCGGAAGAAATGGAAGTCGCTCAACATCATCAATAGGTTAAATCAAGCCCCCAAGTGTTGGAAGTGCTAGCGGATCATCCTGACATTAGGGGGTTAATCCATAGAACTTTGAAATATGCATCAAATTCCCCTCCCTGGCAGCAAAGCCGAGGAAGAAGCGTTTCACACTGAGAATTTCTTGATAAAGTATTTTTATAAGGACGGATCCCAGTTCGTTCCTGGATTGTGTGTTGTGAGGAAGTGATTATGGCAACTGGTCTATTTAAACGAGTACGTCGTCAGTTAAAGGCAAGACAGTATCAAAAATCAACTCCCCCTAGGAATTCTCGGATGGGTCGCATTAATCGTTGGTTTATGTGGCTGGCACCGGGAATTTTTATTAAACGCTGGTTATTAATTAGTGTCATTGGCGTTCTTTTAACCAGTATCGGGTTGGCAATTTGGGCAAATCTCACCCCCGTTTTTTATTTAATGGAATTCACATCAGCGATTTTAGAAACGATTGCTGATATTATTCCCAATTATATTTCCGGTCCGATCGCGATCTTGCTGGGTTTATTTCTAATCTTTTGGGGACAATCGCGCACTGTTGGTTCTATCACAGAAGTCCTAAATCCCGATCAGGATAAAGAACTGATTGATGTTTTGACGACTCATCGCAAACTGGTGAAAGGACCGAAAATTGTTGCCATTGGCGGCGGAACTGGACTTTCTACCCTCTTGCGGGGTATTAAAGCCTACAGTGCTAATATCACAGCTATTGTTACCGTTGCCGACGATGGGGGATCATCTGGGAGATTACGTCGCGAACAAGGGATACTGCCTCCTGGAGATATCCGCAGCTGTTTAGCAGCCCTTGCTGATGAGGAAAAACTGCTTACCGAATTATTTCAATATCGATTCAACAGTGGGGAAGGATTAAGCGGACACAGCTTTGGGAACCTGTTTCTATCAGCCATGAATAACGTTACAGGGGATTTAGAAGAAGCCATTGCCGCAAGTTCCAAAGTCTTAGCGGTGAGAGGGCGAGTCTTACCGGCTACCTTAGCGGATGTTCAATTATGGGCGCAAATGGACGATGGACGAATTATTGAAGGAGAATCCCAGATTACGAAAGCAGGCGGTAAAATTGTCGATATAGGATGCTATCCTGAAAATCCGGCAGCCCTACCAGCAGCAGTCAGTGCCATTCAAGACGCGGATTTAATTCTCATGGGACCGGGAAGTTTATACACTAGCGTTATTCCCAACTTACTCGTCCCAGACATTCGGGAAGCCCTGCAAGCAAGCCAAGCCCCCAGTCTTTATATTTGCAATATTATGACACAACCGGGGGAAACTGATGGTTATACCGTTTCCGATCATATTCGGGCTTTGGATCAAATTTCAGAATCTCCTTTATTTGATGCCGTATTAACCCACAGTCGTTCTCCCAGCCCAGAAAGTTTAAAGCGTTATGCTGAAGAAAATGCCCATCCCGTTTATGTGGACCGCGAAGAAATTTCCAACTTAAAACGCCGTTTAGTCATGGCCCACATTATGTCTGAAGATCCCAATTCCGGTTATGTTCGACATGATCCTGATCGCTTAGGAAAAGGCATCATGCGTTGGTACAGTCGCGCTAAATAATGGGGCTTGAAACAAGAGCATTAGAGAGAAAAAAATACTGATTTCAGGATTTCTTTGATAGATTGTTGGCAACTAAAAAAGTGTAGATTTCACATTACTAAAGAAGGTAAATTAGTTAATATAAATACTTGTTATTAATGGCAAGTTACTCTTTATTTATTACTAAGAATGGATAAAAGTTGAGCAAAAAACTGTATCTAAAACTGGTTTATGAATCAATCATTAGGAGAAATTACACTAGTTGATACTAATGCCACCCAGGAATTAGGCAAACAATTAGCTATGGTTCTTCCTCCTAATAGTGTCATTTTATTATATGGCGAATTGGGAGCAGGAAAAACAACGTTCGTGCAAGGGTTAGGAGAGGGATTAGGCATTACAACTCCCATTGTGAGCCCTACATTTACACTTATTAATGAATATGGAGAAGGTCGTCTTCCTCTGTATCATCTCGATTTATATCGCTTAGAAAATTCTGATGCCATTGCCAACTTATTTCCAGAAAGCTATTGGGAAGGAGAAGAAGTAGCACCTGGCATTACTGCCATTGAATGGTCAGAAAGACTTCCTTATTTACCAGAATCGTATTTAAAAATAGAACTCCATCAAACAGAACAATGTCGTCAGGCCAAAATTGAAATTATATCTCTAAGTTCCCAACTGCAGGAAGCCATACAGCAATTATTAAGTCGTAAATATTGATCATTCAGTCTGGTTGATGAGCCAATTTCAACCAACCGCAGATGATTTTATATATATAATCTTTTCCTTGCTAAATGCTATTTTTCCTTTAAAATCAAAAACATCTGTACCATTAATTCAATAATGAAAAAACTTGGCTTCGCATCCATGGAGGAACTGAACAGATATGTTGGAAGACAACTATTCCAACAACTGCAACATCATCCCGCTTCCATGCACTTGCTACCCACGGGAAATACTTTTATTAAACCCTATCAAGTGCTGATTGAGCAGTTGCAATCCTGCACTCAGGACTTTAGCCATTTGGTGATTGTCAACCTTGATGAATACTTGGAGTCTGGCCGCCCCTTAAAGCGAAGCGATTCCCGTTCCTTTGCCAATTATATGGAACCTGTCATCCAAGCCCTAGAAGCCCATGGCTTTCAAAGAAAAAATCACCTGTTTCCTTATTCCCCCTACCCTTCCTCGTACTGTTTTACTGCCTATGAACGCTTAGATGCCTTTGATTCACTATTAAGCGGATTTCAATGCGCTTCGGCATTTTTAGGATTAGGTCCCAAGCAGTCGCCACACATTGCTTTTGCCAATCCCGGATATACTGAGTGTTTAGGGGCAAACTGGCGGGAAATTGGCGCCTTTGTTACACCGCTCGATAGTGCTACCCGGGAAGCAAATTGCCAAGATAAGGGAATGTTGAACCAATCGGTGCCGGAGTGGGCTTGCACCATTTCCCCTGGCACTCTTCTCGATAGTAAACCGAAAGCAGTATATCTGGTTGCTTACGGGAGTGAGAAGGATTTATCTGAAATTGATTGCACCTCTGATGTCAGTCAACATCCCGCTGCCGTTTTACCGTATCTAGAAGAGATGGGATCCAAGGTAGAAGTGGTGACTTGCGATTAAAATCCCGATTCCCAATAAAATCGCTGGAAAAGAGGTTATTTCGAGGGAGAAGTAGTCGCGATCGCGAGTTTGACTCCTTCTACTTGTCGCAATTGATCCATGACGCTGACAACCTCGCCATGAGCAACAGCTTTGTCTGCTTTAACAACAACCGTCGTTTCTTGATGGTTTTGACTGATTTGTTTGACTTCTGTCACTAATTGATTAAGAGAAATTGGCTCTTTATTGAGAGCAAGATCTCCATTTGCTTTAATACTGACGGTAACTTCTGTCTCTGACTGTTGTTGGGCAGTGGTCGCTTGGGGTAAATCCACCGGCAATCCCTGCGATCGCGTTAAAAATAATGTAGAGATAATAAAGAATGCCAAAATGGAGAAAATGACATCAATCATGGGGACAATATTAATTTCTAAATTCTTGTCTGGTTCCTCAGGAATTTGCATAACTCGGCGTTCCTCCTCGTTCATAATGACGGCGATACAGTAACTCTAGTTGACCCCCATATTCTTGAATTAATGCCAATTGTCGCTGATATAACCCTCGGAAGAAATTCGCAAATAGAAGCGTAACAATTGCAACCACTAATCCCATGACAGTGGAAACAAGCGCCTCACTAATGCCTCCGGTGACTGCCGTGGTATTTTCCCCGCCAATTTCTCCAATTTGTAAATTGGAAAAAGCAGTAATCAGTCCTAAAATCGTCCCTAATAATCCCAACAGGGGTGAAATACTAATAATTGTCTCAAATACGGTGGAAGCACGCTTAAAAATCGGAATTTCTGCTTGGGTTGCACTCTCTAGGGCTAAGCGAAATTCTTCTGGTGTGGGCTTTTCTAATTCCAGGGCTTCGAGAAAAATCCGAGCCATGGGTAAATCGCCATGATTGCGCAAACGTTGTATTGCTAAATGGGGATCTTCTTGATAAATGCGCAAAATTTCCCGTATTACCCTAGTTTGACGGCGATTAATGCGAAACCAAAAGACTAACCGTTCAATAATGAAAGCCACAGAAAGAATTGAGAAGGCGAGTAAGGGATAACTAACAATGCCTCCTGCCGTGAAAAAATTATTAATTTCCATAAACCTAATAGGAATGATTCACTCTAAATTGCTAATAGTTTGCAATACTTAGGTAAGATAATAAGCAACTGTGACACCAAAATCAACCCCCTACGTTATAGTTTGATTTCTCAATTCCTTGATATAAGAAGATTAAAGCTGTCTCAAGCAAAACAGTTTTCCCCGTATGGAAATACGATAAGCATCTTGACTTTGCTACTAGATTTTTTTAAGCTGTAGTGAGCAATTTGTAAATATTATCAATAATGATGGGGTATGGCTCTATCTCAGTTTTCCGTTGAGCAACGGTATCAGCAACAGCGATCGCGCCAGCGTTTACTTATATTCAGTGTTTTCAGTTCCCTTCTGCTTCATGGCGGACTTACTCTTATGCCATGGAACGTTAATTTTAAGCAACCCTCTCAAGAGGAAAAAGAACCGGTCGATTTAATTGTTTTAGAGCAACCCAAACCGGAAACCAAACCAAAACCGAAAACCGAACCCAAATCTAAACAGCAATCCCAAGCAAGTCAGCAATCGTCGGCGAGTTCATCTAGCGCTTCTAGTTCCGCTGCTTCTCAAGCTCAGGAAAGGGAAAGTGTTGCTTCTCAACCTAATCCTCAACCCAAGCCTCAGCCACAACCGCAAGCCACCCCTCAACCACAACCCAAACCGGAACCAAAGCCCGACCCCAAGCCAAAACCAGAGCCGAAACCCGAGCCAGAGCCTCAACCAAAATCCAAACCGGAACCGAAGCCAAAGCCAGAGCCGACTCCAGAACCAAAACCACAGCCCGAGCCCAAGCCGAAACCCGAGCCAGAGCCTCAACCAAAATCCAAACCGGAACCGAAGCCAAAGCCAGAGCCGACTCCAGAACCAAAACCACAGCCCGAGCCAAAACCAGAGCCGAAGCCAAAACCAGAATCACCATCCCAGCCAAAGCCGGACCCCAAACCAGAACTTGACACCTCAAGACCGCCCCCGAAACCTCTGTCAGACAATAGTGAACTAAAATCAGCTTCGGAAAATGCTGAGGATACCAGTTCCCAGCAACAATCAACAGAGACTCAAAAAACTGCAAGCAATCAAGGAACAAGCCAAAATACCGAGCAAAAAGGAAATAACCCAACTCCCAGTCAGGGCAGTAGTAACAATCAAGCCCCATCCAGCAATCAAGGAAATCAACAGCAACAAGGTCACTCAGGAACTGAGGGGAATGACCAAGATGGGGAGCAACAACAAGCCAAAGCAAACCCCGGTCGCTTACCAGCAGGCGGCGGAAACCTATTGGGATGTGGGCCGAAGCCCGAGCTGGAGTTAGACAAAGAAGTGGAGGTGAACCCTCTTGTGAGTATTAAAGTTAGTCCTAGCGGTTCTGTTACCACTGCCAATATTGTTCGTTCCAGCGGTCAATCTAAAGTAGATCGCGTTGCCCTTGATTGGGCTCGCAGTTGTCGCTTTACTGACTCTCCCAATGGTCGCGCTGGAAAGGTTCGAGTTGACGTTAGATTGGAATAGCGTCCCGCTCTTCAAACTGCCATGAGCTTTGATGAGTTTTGACTGACTCGTTAAAGCCCAACTGCATATTGATGAACTTTATCCATAGTAGTTTGTGGGATTTGATGGTTGGACATCTCTTCAGCCACTTCATAGATAGTATTGACAAGTATTTCAGCGTCCTCATCACCAAAAATCAAAGGCGGTTCAATCCGCAGGACGTCTTGCTTAACCCCAAAATATCCCAGATAAACTCCTTTTTCTACGCATCTGGTTGCAAACAATTTACCGGCTAAGTGATGATGAGATTGATTAACTTCCACACCAATCATCAGTCCTCTGCCTCGGACATCCGTTATAATTTCAGGAAATCTTTCCTTCACCTGATTCAAGCCGTCTAAGATTTTTTGACCCACTTGCGCAGCCTGCTCAATGAGGTGATTATTTTGAATGAGTTGAATGACTTTAGAAGCAACTGCAGCGGAAGGAGCATGACCCGTATAAGTAAACAAATGTTGGGCTGGGGCTAGGGCATCAATGACCTCTTGTCGGCCAACTAGTGCTGAAATGGGGGCATAACCTGCCGATAATCCTTTAGCGATAACCATTAAATCGGGAACAATTTCTTCGTGCTGAATCGCCCACCATTGCCCCGTTCTTCCCATGCCGCTTTGGACTTCATCAATAATCAAGAGTCCATGATACTCATCTAATAGTTCCCGTAAACGGGGAAAAAAGCCTGCTTCAGGAATATGCATCCCGGCATCTCCTTGAATCGGTTCCGCTAAAATTCCCCCAATTTGTCCGTGAAAAAGGAGTTTTTCAATTTTATGCAAGACTTGCTCCCGCTGGTGTCGCGTTACCGGATAATCCATGGTGATAAAATCTTTCGATGAGTGAAAAAGTCCGGCATTGAGAGTTCTGAAACCAGACGCGGCTTGGGAAAAACCGGTGGAACCGTGGTAATCATTCTTAAACTTGATTAGGGCAAATTTTTGGGTATATTTGCGCATTGCTTCAATGGCGCCGTCACAAGCATCGGAACCACTTAAGCCAAATAAAACTTTCTTCGGAGATTGCCCCGGTGTAATGTCAATTAACGTTTCCGCTAGGGTAATAGCTTCCTGATTAAGGGAATAGGGAAAACAGGCATTTTGTAAAGTCTTGGCAACTTGGGAATAAACATCAACAATTTCATGATGGCTATAACCAAGAAGATTGCAGGAAGCACCAGCTAGGCAATCCAGATAGACATTGCCATCTAAATCCGTGACATAAACATCTTCACCGCCAACCAAGGTAATGCCATACAGCCCTAAATAATTGCTTCTCCCGATGACTTTTCTCATTCGCGTTAGAGATGATCGCGATTTAGGGCCTGGGGGTGAAACATTGACCTGAATTTTGGATTGAGCGAGATTAATCCCTGAAGGTGGCTTTAAGGGTTTCATACCGGTTCCTTCCTTGATAGTATCTGGCATACTTCTATTATTACGGGAAATTACGGAATTGGAGAGAAACTTGGCCAAGGAGTAATTAAAATTAATGACTAAACAGCGCGATTGAATCCTCATTCGGTGTCAGAGACAATCGCGCTATAGAAAATCATGAATTTGAATGGTAATCAGAACCTATCGCCCGAGTACTTGCAAACGAACTGGTGCTGTTCCCGAATGAACCATGCCAATGGCTTGTGCGGCGGCTTTGGATAAATCAATGACTCGTCCCCTAGCATAGGGCCCGCGATCGTTGATCCGAACCACCACCGAGCGCCCATTACGGAGATTGGTGACTTTCACTCTTGTACCAAAGGGTAAACGACGGTGCGCGGCAGTATAAGCACCAGCATTAAAGCGTTCACCACTGGCAGTACGGCGACCTTGAAATCGGTAGCCATACCAGGATGCTCTCCCTGCTACAAGTTGCCTGGAAGGCAAAGTTTTTTCTGGTGAATTGTGATGACTAGAAACAGTAGACTTAAATGTTTTTGCCGTCGCAGCCTCTCCTAAAATTGAAGAAAATCCTGCGCTTAACGTACTAGTTAAAAAGGCAATTGTTAGAAGTTTTCGAAATTGGTTTGGCATAAATTAATGACTAATATATCCTTTACTTTGACAAATGAAACTTATTATGAAAACTAACAATTTTTTTGACATCTATCTATGGCATTATTTTTGATAAGGGTTATATGAGCAAAATCAATCAAATCAAGAAATTACTAAAGCTTATTTAAGAGCTGTTGCACATTTTGATGATTTTTATTTTCCCCTTGTTCTCGATAAAGATCTGCTGCTTTTTCTAAGTTATTAATGGCTTTATCTAAATTTCCTTTTTCACGATAAGCAAGACCTAGATTAGCGTAAGCTAGAGCAAAATCAGGATTTATTTCAATTGCTTGCGTATAATTTTGGATTGCTTTTTGCCAATTTTCTTGTTGAAAGTAAGTAAATCCTCGATTATTGTAAGCTTTGGCATCATTCGGATTAAGTTTGATGGCTTTAGTATAGCTTGTTAATGCCTTATCTAGATTGCCATTTTTAGCATTTTTAACCCCTTTTTCATAGTAAACTTTAGCAAGATTGATTTGCAATGTTTGATATTTTTGGCTTTTGACTCTGCCTTGGTCTTGAAAGAGATGTTTTGCCTTTTCTAAATCGGCAATTGCTGTTTCTAGATTGCCTTGCAACCGATGAGTCAAACCTCGATTAACATAAGCCAATTTATAATCAGGATTAATTTCTATAGCTTGATTATAATTTTGGATTGCTGCTTCAAACTTTGCTTGCTTTTGACGAACTTTTCCTCGACTATAATAGGCCGCTGCATGATCAGGATTCACTTCGATGGCTTGATTTAAGTCTTGAATAGCTGCGACTAATTCGCCTTGCTTATAGTGCGTCTCTGCTTGATCTATGTATTTGGAAGGAGACTTCTCTGCTAAGGCCATTTGTGGGGCAAGTACGACTGTTGCTAATGCCGGAAGAAGACGTGCTGTAATTTTAGAAGATGGCTTGATCTTTTGATTCATAGTTAGCCGCGGTTTCATTGACTTCGTTGCAAGATGAGATCGAAACCAACAAAATGGACTTTTTAAGCAGATTTGATAAAGGTTCTATCGCCCTGACGATTGGTAATTTTGTCTTGGTTCCGATCAGTTGTGTAATTTAATAAAAATTAAGTGATCGTTAACTTGAAATTAACGTATTTTGTAAAACATCTTACAGAACGATACCCAACGATGCATGCTGCTTAATGGGGATTTTTTGTGGCTTGGCTCAAAATTAAAAGCTAATAGATGAGAAAAAGCAGTGGGGGGGTAATTACGCGCCAATTCCCCCACTTGGTTTACTTAAAAACTCAAAGAATAATTAATGCTTAGTCTTGTTCCTCGTCCTGCTGCTTTACGAACTCCGCCAAAGGCTTGGGAGACAATAGGGAAAAACTCCTCATTAAATAGATTTTCGGCTGCAATTTGAATTTCCCCTTCTCCGACCTTAATGCTACTAATCCAGTCAACGGTAACGTAGCTATTGGTTTCCGTACAACCAAAGACTTGACAATCTGGATCGCGACTTCCAGAGAACAACACTTGGAAACGATTGCGCCAACCGGGTGTGGTTTGATTTTCCACATAAGCTGTTAGCTTGACAGGAGGAAGTTCTGTCACTGGAAGGTCATTATCAATATCTCCATCCTCGTTGCTATCACTTTCACCCCCTAGCCAAGTTAGCGAGCTGCCTAAGTTCCAATCTTCTGAAACTTGGGAATCAATCGAAGCCTCTAACCCATAAATCCGTTTGGGAGCGCGGATAATTTCTAAAGTTTCAGAGTCAAACGTACTTCCCAGTTCCGAAAAGTTATAGAAAGCTGATAACTTAGTTTGGACATTGCCCCAGTTACCTCGGACACCAATTTCATAGTTGTCCACAGTTTTGGCTTCAGGATCGAGTTCTTCAACGCGAGTACCATCAGAGGCAGTACGTAGCACTCGGGGAACGTCTGCTATGGAAAATCCTTGAGAAAAGTTAGCAAAGGCATTGAACTGATCCGAAAAGTTATGGACAACGCCCAAGTTAAATACAGTCTCGCCATAGTCGAGTTCGCCGCCAATGACATTATTGCCAGCCAGGGTCGTAAAGTCATCAACCGTTAGGCCAATATGTTCATAACGAAGCCCGCCATTAATGACCCAGTTGTCGCTGGGTTCCCAAGTTAATTGCGCAAACAATCCTAAATTATTTTGTTGAGTCGGGGGGGAAAGAATTCCTTCTCCAGTTTTGACAAATCGCAGTCCATTGCTGCGTTCAAAAATATCTTTATCAAATAAATCTGCAGGTTGGGAAGTATCTTCATCAATAAAATCCACTCCCCATAACACACTCAGATTGTCGTTTTTAGATAGAGGCGTTTCGATGTCTAAACGACCACCGAATTTTTCTGACTCAACGCGGGATTGAGCAATATTGTTGCCAAAGGAAGGGAACCTTAAATCAAAAGGAGAAAAGCGGGTTAAATAATCTCGGTAATACAGTTGTGCATCAACCTTGCTATCTAGAAACAGATCATCATGGCTGTAACTAAGATTAATCACTGTATTTTCCGTCTCCGGTTGTTCCGGCAACTCTAACCCTTCACGGGCTTCAGCCTTTTCACCGCTGGGGTTCGGATCGCGAGCAAAGTCTGTATCTTGTTGGTCGTTAAAGTGATTAATACTCAGTTGCAACCGTTGTTGCTTATCAAACTCATAACCAATTTTGCCTAAAATATTGAAAGTATTCGTCTCGGAAACACCGCCTTGTCCTTGGGGATCTGGGGGAATGCGATCGCCCTCGGCATCAAAAAAGGCACCAGTGCTGGCAAACGACCCACTGAATACATAATCCAATTTACCGTTACTGCCAGTTAAAGAATACTGAGTATCAAAGCTAATACTGTCCTCAACTTGAGTTAAGGAACTACTAAAACCGACTTTTGCTTTCGAGACAGTTTCCTCAGTCGGTTTGCGGGTAATAATGTTGACGATGCCGCCAGTTGCCCCGTCACCATAAATTGCGCTGGGGCCTCTGACAATTTCAATCCGTTCAATGGCTTCGGGATCAATGTTGCGTAACTCCCGGTCAACGTCGCGATTCGTGCTTACGGGAACGCCATCAATTAAGATTTGCGGATCGCGTCCTCTTAGGGTTTGCCCAAAAATACTACTGGTTTGAGTCGAAGGAGAAAACCCAGGAACCAGTTGACCTAAAATATCGCTTAAGTTACGAGATAGATTGGCTTGCTGTTCAATTTCTTCCCGGTTAATGACGGTCATCGATCGCGGGACTTTCTCTTCTTGTTCTTCAGTTCGCGTTGCCGTAACCACTAAGTCAATTACATCTGACGCTTGTTCGCCGCCATTACCGGTAGGAGCACTTGGTTCAGCAGCAGAAGGCTGGGAAGGAGTAGAAGCCGTAGGAGAGGTTTGATTTAAGCCTACCACTAACTGATTGTCTTCACTGGAAATGGCGACTTCTGGAACTGTTTTTTTCCCGGTAATCGTCACTCGAACGCTATTGGCGTAACGTTGGCTGACTTCAACCGATGCAATGCCTGGTGTCGGATTATTTTGTTTAAAGCTCTCTCCCTCAGGAAGATTGAGTTGTGTATTGATTAAATCGATCGCGATCGTTTCTCCGTAACTGGTTTTAAATTGCTTCGGTGTTGTTTGATCGCTTGTTTCCAGAATGAGATTAACTCCCTCTGGCGTTGACTTGATTTCTATACCTGTCACTTGCGTTGCTTGAGCATAAGCTGTTGTGGCACTAAAAACTGACACAACAGTCGCTAAGCTAGCCCCTGCTAGTAAGTTAGACTGTCTCATAGATATCTTTTTTCTTACACACATTTTTGAGAGTTGCTCAAGCAACTCTTTTTTTTGCAACTTACTAAAAGTTTATTGCAATTGCTAAGAGAAACAATTTAATGTATTTTAAACAACTTGTCAACCCAATATGCAGAATAGGCTTATAAAATCCCGCATCTGTATTAGAAAGGCTTAAGCTGGGCTTAGAGAGTAGTTGCAAATAACTATCAGATAATGGGATAATTCGCTCTGCTTGTTTATCACAACTTGACAATGAGTTTCAAATTCAATCGCCGAGAATTTTTATTAGCCTTAGGAACAGCAGTTCTAGTGGGTGCATGTCAATCAAATTCCACGAGCAATAACCAACAAAAGCTTTCGGAATCGCCTCGAATTGTGGCGTTAGAGTGGGGATTGGTAGAAAGTTTATTAGTGCTAGGTCTTCAACCCGTTGGTGTTGCCGATATTAAGGGATACCGCGAATATATCAATATTCCACTAAAGCTTGCAGAAACGGTGCAAGATGTCGGAACACGGCAAGAGCCAAATTTAGAAGCAATCGCGCAACTGCAACCGGATTTAATATTAGGCGTAACTTTCCGCCATCAAGCCATTGTGTCAACCTTAGAACGTATTGCTCCCACCGAATTATTTAGTCCTTATTCAAAAAATGTCAGCCCACTAGCGTACTTTAAAGAAAGCTTTTTAGAAATAGCCAAATTAACGAATAATCAAGCTAAAGGTCAGAAAAAACTTCAAGGATTAGAAACAATTATCAAGGAAACAAAACAACGATTAACCGAACAAGGAGCGACAGAACGCCCGATTATTTTAGCTGAATTTACTCTTCACTCATCTCCCCTTCGCATTTTTACAAGTGATTCCTTCCCCATTCAACTTTTAAACGAAATCGGGTTACAAAATGCCTGGGATAAAAAAAATAGTCAATTTGGATTTAATCGGGTAGGACTGGAAAGTTTAACTAAGCTTGAAAATGTTAATTTTATTTATGTTCTCCCTGATGAAAATCCCAAGATAGAAAAAGAAATTACCAGCAATCCGTTGTGGCAAAAAATGCCATTTGTCAAAAAGAATCAAGTTTATCGCTTAAACGGTGATACTTGGTTGCATGGGGGGATTGTCAGCGCTGAAATTTTAATAAAGCAAGTGCGCGATCACCTGACATCAAATTAAAAATAATGAAAACAATTATTTTTTCAATTAGGATTTTGTGGTTAACCAATTAATTGTGGCAGAGCGTGATTCCTTTCTCTAAGTCATTGATCAAGATGAGGAGCTTGATTCTGCTTTTGTTTCTGATAATAGTTCTGGTGACTTTCATCGGCAAGGTAGTATTCAGAGGCAGGCTGAATTTGAGTAACAATGGGTTGATCATATTTCCCAGACATTTCTAATTGGCGCTTTGACTTTCTTGCTGCTATTTCTTGATCGCGATCGCGATAGAAAATGACTGAGCGGTATTGTTCCCCGCGATCGGGTCCTTGGCGATTCAGTTGTGTCGGGTCGTGAATGGACCAAAAAACATCTAATAACTGTTCATAAGTGACTTGCTGGGGATCATATTCCACTTGTACCACCTCGGCATGACCTGTAATTCGTGAGAGAACATCAAGATAACTAGGGTTTGGGAAATGACCTCCCATATAGCCAACCGACGTTGAAATTACACCTTCTACCTTTTGAAAAGCAGCTTCTACTCCCCAGAAGCAACCGGCACCGAACGTTGCTGTTTTCGTTTGTGTCATATTTCTCCAGTTTTTTGCTTTACAGCACAAATGAGACTCATGCCCGAGTCAGGCGCTTGTTTTATGGAAATTGCGCTTTGGGTTTACCATTCCCTGCGTTTAGCAGTTTTAGAAGCACAACGTAGAGAAAGCAATCTCCCCACTAAATTATTTTTTGAGGGAAAATAGTTTACTAGTTAAAAAACAGTATATATGTTATTTTTAATATGGTTACTTAGTTAGTACTTCGTAAGTACCAATATTTAGCTCCTTCATTCCTCATGTGGGGACTCATTCCCAAGTCCCCTTTTTTCTAGAAGAATTTAGCATATAACGCTAAACTGCGTCTGGGGGATGGGAATAATGATCTGGCCTTGCTTCAACTTTTACCGAGTTTAAAGGAGTAGAGCATCAAATTTGAATTGATGGATCGGTCTGATTCAATTTGATACCTTGTCCAAAAGCCATCTTTTCAAAACTGACAGACGAGCAGAAGCGCAATTGATCGAAGGTCATTGCTCCTGGGAAGCCATTGCAAGCATTACACAATATCAAAAGTGATATTTATCACTTAAGACTTGCCTGCTCTTAAACATCAACATTGGGATGAGGGGAATGGTTGGAAAAGTACGTTAAATAATCTACGATTACTCATTCAACCATTACTATTATTTTGGTTAATTTCACCTTGGTTAGAGCTGTTTCCTAACCATAACTTCTGCTTAGGATGGCAACAATTAAATATTGATATTGCTCTACTCTTTAGATTAAATGTTATTATTTAGGTATGTTTATTTACCTCATTTGATTTCTGAAGGGGCTTATCATCAAGTCCCCTTTTTCTTTGAGAATTGATAATCTCAGTTGAGGAAAGCTATTGTAAGTTTGAAAGCCAAGGGCATATTATAGCAAAAAAAACGCTTCAATGCTCCCTTTGGTTATTTTTTCATTTAACTTCCCCTGCTAGAGGCAACCGTCAGTCAAGAGAGGGGAGAGCAAAATTTAAATTCATGGGCAACAGAAGAAAAATCTTTGTGTTTTAATCTTGACTAAACCTGATTTAGTTGTTATCTTGTAGATACAAACACTTAACTCCTTCATTCCTCAGGGGGGACTAAATCCCAAGTCCCCTTCTTCTCCTAAAATTTGAGAAGTTATCTGAGAAAAGTTTTTGCAGATTTTCCAACATACAATCACTTCGTTTCCATCCTTGGCAATGATGAAAGCGCGATTTTCTAACTAAAGCTTGTCAAGATAATGAGCAATGTTTAATTTACTCTCAAGCGCGATCGCGTGTTCACAGCCATGAAGATATTACTGGTAAACTCTAAACAATTATTCCCGGAGTACAATTAACGACTCTGCAAGGAGACGAATCTTATACTATAGTAGACATTCGCGATTTTTGCGGGTTATTGCTTACGTATTGGTAAAAATTTATCTAATCTATTCATAATTGTTGCATAATAATATGTAGGGGAAGAAAGAACAATACTGATCCAGCTTGAAGATGAGAGGTGCTCTTATCTCTCACCTCATTCTCTCCTCTCCCAAACTTGACAACTTCAATTGGAGGGATTGTATCGTGAAACGTTTAATTTTG
>JBDGQV010000144.1:0-1589 GCA_042218725.1 Halothece sp.
GTAAAAAAGTTGACCAACGGTTAAAATTGCTCAATTTTTTTAGATGTTTTGAAATGAGGAGGAGCCTTCGTTTTTTTGGCTTGTCATTAAGGAGGGTAATTGCAAATAAAAGTTTCTAAAATAAAGCAGATCAATGCTTAATTAATTGGAAATTGATGAATGGGGAGGACAAATAGCGAGTTATAGCTGGTTTTGCTGAAGGGTGAAATAGCTTATCTTTCCCGCTTATCCGGTTGATTCCAAAAAAAGACTGATCCGCCATGAAAGCAGATCAGCCTTGTGAATTTAGTTCAACACCGAGAACCTATTTAACGATTAGTTTTCCGTTCATACCGGCGCCGCGGTGAGGCTGGCAATAATAGCTGTATTCACCGGAAGGCGCATCGCTAGGAATGGTAATGCTGTAACTTTGTCCCGGGGAGAATAAGAGTTTATTCATGGTTAAGGAACTTTTGAGTGATTCCGCCCCACTGGGAACAGAGTCAAAAACCACATTGTGGGGAGCAAGTTTGTTCATGACAAACTCGACTGTATCACCGGGTTCAACCGTTAATTGTTGGGGAACATAGACCAATTGTCCGGTATCGGATCCCATTTTGACTTTATGGCTATCAGCTTGAGCAGGATTCGCATTCAGGGCAAAGGTCGCAAGGGCGAATAAAACCGTTGAAAGGATTACACCAAGTTTTTTCATAATTGTTACAAGTTAAAGTATTGTATCTTCAATCAACATGACTATTTTAGGAGAGATTGCGCAAAAATTTAAGGAGGAATCGAGAAATTCCTAGATCAGCTGATTTTGTCAAACGGCAAATTATTTACTAAATGTTAACTGCAGTGTAATCATCTCTTTAAATTGAAATAATAGGGTAGCGAAGGTAGTCTCTGACGATACTGAAACGCGATCGCGCCCACATTTTTCGTTTGATCTATTTCGATTTCGTAGAAAAGGCAACGGTAAGTCTAGGATGAATAGTAATCAAGCAGACATGGAACCCGCAGTGAGTTCTCAAAATTGGCAACGCAACTTGACGGCCGCCTTGGCCATTGAAACCTGGTTCCGACGAGGCCTTGCTTTGTTGGGCTCCATTCCCATTTTAATTACGATCGCTATCATCACGATTCTGCTGATCGAATCTTTTCTCTTTTTTCAAGATGTGCCCCTATGGCAATTTTTAACCGATAGGGAATGGACAGCCTGGTTTAGTTCCAATGCTCAATATGGAATTGTGGTGTTGGCCAGTGCCACTTTGATGGTAACGGTGATTGCCACTGCGGCAGCAATTCCCCTGGGGATGATGGGAGCGGTTTATCTGGCTGAATATGCCACGCCCAATATTCGACGTTTCCTTAAGCCAGCCTTAGAAGCGATTAGCGGGATTCCCACCGTGGTATTGGGCTATTTTACACTGTTAGTGTTTACCCCGTTTCTGAAGAACTTTATTCCTGGACTGGAAACATTTAACTCTCTCAGTGCCGGCATTATCGTTGGCATTTTAATTACACCGACCATTGCCTCTTTAAGTGAAGAAGCACTGCGCAATGTGCCTGACGAGTTGCGAGATGGGGCTTATGCCCTCAGTTTCACC
>JBDGQV010000144.1:1689-4177 GCA_042218725.1 Halothece sp.
TCCCGGCATTATTGCTTCCATCACCTTGGCAATTTCCCAAGCGTTGGGGGAAACCATGATTGTTGCTATTGCTGCGGGGCAAAATCCCAATTTAACCCTGAATCCCTTGGTGGCTGTGGAGACGATGACAGCCTTCATTATTCAAGTGAGCTTGGGAACCGTTGAATCTGGGTCAATTTTATTTCATACGATTTTTACTGTGGGAGCAATTTTATTTTTAATCACCCTCGCTTTGAATACCTTTGGCAATTGGTTAACCCGTCGCAGTGAAAAACAAATTTCCGGTTTGTTAACCCCCAAGGCAGAATTATCTCAACAATCTCCCCCCACGAGAACAATTGCAGAAGAATTGGAATATACCCAAGCCTTGGAAGAACGGGTTAAAAATACCGTTGAAGAGGAAAGTTCGCAACAACTTTTCCGGTTCTGGCGAGAAGAAGGATTTCGGATACTGGCGTTGCTAGCTGCGTTTACCGGCATTATTGTTTTGTTGGTGCTGTTTTACGACTTAGCCCAACGGGGATTGCCACAGCTGGATTGGCAATTTTTAACCAATTTTGCCTCTCGCAAACCAGAACAATCAGGCATTTTAGCCCCCTTAGCCGGGACATTATGGCTATTTTTATTAACTGCTATTTTAATTGTCCCCGTAGGCATTGGCGCGGCTATTTATTTAGAGGAATATTATCCGGATAATTCGCTCAATCGTGTCATTGAGATTAATATTGCCAATTTAGCGGCCGTTCCTTCTATTATTTATGGATTGTTAGGGTTACAGTTGTTTGTTCGTTTACTGGAACCTGTTACTAAAGGCAATACGATTTTGGCAGCAGGGCTAACCGTAGCAGTAATCGCGTTGCCAACAGTAATCATTGCCAGTCGTTCCGCGTTGCGGGATATTCCGGAAAGTATTCGACAAGGCGGGGCGGCAGTGGGGATGACCAAAGGACAAATGTTGCGCTATTTGGTCATTCCAGCAGCATTGCCGAGATTAATTACTGGGGTATTGCTTGCTTTATCCCAAGCCTTAGGGGAAACTGCTGCTTTATTAGCAGTAGGGGCGGCGGCTTCGGTACGCTTTATCCCCGAATTGCAGAGTAAATATATTACCTTGCCCGTGCAAATTTTTCATTGGTTACAATCTCCTTCCGAGGAAGTAAGGAATAATGCTGCTGCCGCTACGATTGTTTTACTTGGATTAGTTTTATTGCTTAATGTTATAGCAGTTTTTCTGAGAGATTTTTATCGTCGTGACTTGGCCTAATTTTGCAAGAGTGACTAACACATTCAATGGGGAAAAATTATGCAAACTTCATCGCGCCAAAACCAACAAGATATTATCCTACAGTGCAATAATGTTTCTGTTTATTATGATGGGCAATGTGCCTTAAGAGATATCAATTTAGAGGTTCCCAGAAATGAAATTGTGGGCTTGATTGGTCCTTCCGGGTGTGGGAAAAGTACCCTCTTGCGCTCTTTTAATCGTTTAAATGATTTGGTTAAAGGCACAAAACTGACCGGATGGATTACCTTGAACGGACAAAATATTTATGACGCTACTGTGAATCCGGTAGAATTGCGCAAGCAAGTGGGAATGGTGTTTCAACGCCCCAATCCCTTTCCCAAATCCATTTACGACAATATTGCTGTGGGCTTAAAAGTCAATGGTTATCGCGGAGATAAAGACGAATTAGTGGAGTATTCCCTGCGTCAAGTGGGATTGTGGGATGAAGTGAAAGATCGCTTGAAAAAAAATGCTCTCACCCTTTCTGGGGGACAACAACAACGGTTGTGTATTGCTCGCGCGATCGCGCTTCAACCGGATATCATTTTAATGGATGAACCTTGTTCGGCACTGGATCCAATTTCTACCGCTCGCATTGAGGAATTAATTCGGGAACTGCAAAAAGATTACACCTTAATTGTGGTGACTCATAATCTGAAACAGGCTTCCCTGATCTGCGATCGCGTGGCGTTCTTTGATTTTCAAGGAGAAGAGGAACAAGCCGGTTATCTCATCGAATACGATCGCACAGAAATTATTTTCCAACGCCCCAGCTATCGCGCCACCCAAGACTATGTCACTGGCAGGCGAATGCCGCCGCGATAACCTTTCACAAGAGGCAACCCCCAAATGTGGGGGATTTGATGAAAATTTCGAGTCAGATTAATTGCTCGGTTTCACAAATTTGCCCATTAAGTGGCGAAATGCAGTTTCTCCCATTTTTCCCGGTTTATCGCCATGGGTTTGGTTGTCGGCATGGTAAGCTAAGCCCATCATGTCATAATCATTGTTAGCAGGAATAGCAATGGTTGTGGTAGCATTGCCTTGCTCATCGGCCCTCAATTCATTGTTGGGAACGTCGCCAGCAGGCCCCATCGCTTTCCCGATCAGTTGATCTTTAATCCACCAGACTGTATAGAGTCCATTGGGAAGTGAATTACCCACAACCAATCACTTCGTGATGTGGTTGGGGCTTCTCAGTAG
>JBDGQV010000145.1:0-4336 GCA_042218725.1 Halothece sp.
TGGATAAATGTTTGCTACAGCCTGCTCGGGGAGATAGGGAGACAAGGCGACAAGGAGACAAGGTGAAGAAATTGCTTATGTGTAGCATGAATTAATCAATTTCATATAAAAAAGTAAGGGATCAAATAATCCGTTATTCCTAGAATTGATATGACCGCCAAAGTCGGATATTTAAACAATAACTATGGCACTGCAGATTATTGGAGCAAGTTAAGTTGCGGAATCAGATTTTGTTGTAATTTCTTAACAATCTCAAAAGAGAGGCAATACACCTGCTACATTAATTACTCCATATTATAACTTAAGAATTTTCTTGGTTGATTTTGAGTAAAATATATTTTAAATCAGTGGAATTTTGCCCGATAATTTTGCCATCGACGAGATAGCGATCGCGCTCTTGATTGGTAAAATTAATCACTAACGGT
The DNA here is from genome assembly GCA_042218725.1 of Halothece sp. GTDB lineage: Bacteria > Cyanobacteriota > Cyanobacteriia > Cyanobacteriales > Rubidibacteraceae > Halothece. Next base: position 426 of record JBDGQV010000145.1, read on the forward strand.
TCCTCTGAAAAATCTTCTTCAGTATTGAGTTGGCTCTCTAACTGCTGTGATAATAACGTGGCCCAATCTGATAAGTTGCGTCTGGGCAAAAACGCGATCATTTCCTGAAAACGTTGACTGACAGCAACAATTTGCCGATTATTATCCAATAAGACCAATGGTTCAGAACTCGCTTCAATCAGATCGTGAATGACAACCTGACTTTGTTCTAACTCACGATGAATTCTTGCCAACTCATCTTGCACTGTTTTCAATTCATCAATATCAATGAATGTTAGGATCGCGCCCTCAATCCGATTATCACTGGTTCGATAGGGAAGAATTTTCATTCTGTACCATTTTCCTTCTCTGGTTTGTACCGTTTTAATTTGGGGATAAAGTGTATCTAAAACATTTTGCAAATCAGTAATGAAGTCTTCTTCGATTAAATTGGTTGATAAATCTTGAATCGGACGACCAATATCCCTTGGAATCAGGTTAATCAAATTAGTCACTTCTGGCGTGAAGCGTTTCACTTGCATGTGTTCATCAACAAAAAGGGTTGCAATTTCGGTACTATTCAGAAAATTTTGCATATCATTTTCCGCAGCGGATAATTCATCCACCTTATTTTGCAATTCTTCATTAACCGTTTGCAGTTCTTCATTCAAAGATTGCAATTCTTCTTTGGAAGATTCCAGTTCTTCATTAGTTGCTTGCAATTCTTCATTAGAAGATTCCAGTTCTTCATTAGTGGCTTGCAATTCTTCATTAGAAGACTCTAATTCCTCAATCGTCGTTTGATGGTTTTCCCGAATCTCTTGGAGTTCTTTTTCCAGTTCAGCAATGCGATTATCTCGTTGTTGCAAGTCGGGATCTTCGGTGGTAGTTTCTTGATTATCACTGGGTAATTTGGGTTCAATAATTTCTAATAACACTAAGAGACGACCCGCTAATTGTTCCGGTTGTTCTAAGGGTTGCACCGATAATTTAACCAAATTGGTATCGCCATTGCTTTTAACCGGAATTTGATGACGAGTGACGATTTCTCTCGAAGAAGCGGCCGTCCGAATTGCAGAATTCAGTTCCGTCCGCAACCCCTCTCGCGCCATATCAAAAATATTATTGGTGGGCGGCCCACTCACGGTTTCCAAAAATTTTCCAGTACGCCCCTGAACATGAAGAATCAGACCATCGTTTTCAATGAGAACAGCAGTGGGAGAAAACTGTTCTAACAAGGCTTCTTTAACCAATCTGCCAAAATTGGTTTCTTCCTTTTGATAAGAAAACCTCTGTGAAGAATTAACAGAAGAAGGCAGATTGCGGAAACTCCCACTAGGAAACTGCATGGTTTGATTGAGGGGTTGTTCAATCTCTCGATGTTGAAAAATTTTCCACTTGCTGCTTAGGGGTTCAAATAAATTTTGAAAACTGCCAATGGTTTCGGAAGAGCCTAACATGAGAATTCCCGAAGGAACTAATGTATAGTGAAACAGGGGTAACAGTTTGTTCTGGGCCGATTCATTAAGATAAATCAGCAGGTTGCGACAGCTTAGCAAGTTGAGGCGAGAAAAGGGTGGGTCTCTCAAGAGATTTTGCACCGAAAAGACCACGGAGTAGCGAATGTCTTTTCCGACCCGATAATGGGTGCCTTCTAGCTGAAAAAAGCGATTTAAGCGTTGTTCGCTGACATCGGCGGCAATACTGACTGGAAAAATGCCTTCTCTGGCGCGATCAATTGCCAATTGATCAATATCGGTGCCAAATATTTGTAAATTAATCGGTTTGGCGAGTTCATCTAAGATTTCCTGTAAGATAATTGCAAGGGAATAGACTTCCTCTCCAGTAGAACATCCCGGCACCCAAACTCGAAAAGTTCCATTATTCGGGAATTCCTCTAATTTTGGGGTAAGAACTTCTTGTTTGAGAAATTCAAAGGCTTCAGGATCTCGAAAAAAACTTGTGACGCCAATTAAAAATTCCCGATAGAGGGCATGAGCTTCTTCATAATTTTCCCGTAACAATTGTACATATTGACTATAGTTTTCAACTTGTTGCAGGCTCATCCGACGCTTGATGCGACGGGTAAGCGTGTTGTGCTTATAGCAGGAAAAATCATGTCCCAGTTGCGAGCGCAACACCATAAAAATTTGATCAAGCCATTCCTGAGAGGTTCGTGTATCGATGGTTGTCCGCTTTTCAAAATACTGCTGAATTGTCTCTGGCATTAAGTGCGGCGGTAAAATCGTATCAACTACCCCAGTCAGGATTGCGTTGCGCGGCATTTCTTTATGGATGGCAGTCTCCTCCGATTGCGCAATCACTAATCCTTCCTCAGATTTAATTTGTTTGACACCGAGGCTGCCATCACTCCCCATCCCGGAAAGCACAACGGCAACTGCATTATTGCCTTTATTTTCAGCTAAGGAACGGAAAAATAAATCAATTGAGGAGAGAACTTGTCTTCGTTGGATGGACTGGAGTTCAAGGCGGCCTTGATTGATTTTGGCAGCGGTTTGTGGGGGAATCACGTAGATTCGATTGGGATGCAGCGTTTCACCATCAGTGGCAAGGGCGACATTAACAGAAGTGGAACGTTGCAGAATTTGTGGGAGTAAAGAGACTTGATCCGGAGAAGAATGCACTAAAATAATATAAGTGATTCTACTGTCTTTAGAAACGTGGGAAAAAAATGTTCCAGGGCTTCCAATCCGCCAGCAGAAGCGCCAATGCCCACAATCGGAAATGGGCTGCTAAGTTCTGAGTTGGCGTTCTTTTCAGATTGATCCGACGATGACATTATGAAGATTTAATGAAAACTCTATTCCATAATCTTAATTTAACTGATTAAGTGGTCTCTCCATTCTCTCAATAAGAAATTATCGATCATTAAAAATAATATATGGGGCGCCGCTTTGTTTGGCTTGATACATGGCAATATCGGCATCGCGCAAAATGAGGTCAGGATGGGTATATTGGTCATGAACAAGAACAATGCCAATACTGGTGCCAACAGTCACTTCATTACCCAGGAGAAGAATGGGGTTGCTTAAGGTTTCATGAATGCGATTGGCAACCGCGATCGCGCCCTGTTGATCTTGCAGATGCTCTAAAATAATAACAAATTCATCCCCGCCAAAGCGCACCAGCAGATCCGTTTCTCGCAAACAGTTTTTTAGGCGTTGCCCCACCAAAATCAGCAACTCATCCCCAGCAGAATGCCCTAAAGTATCGTTAACGGCCTTGAATTTATTTAAGTCCAGGAAAAATACAGCAAAATCGTCATTTTCCCACTGCAAGTGGTGCAATCGTTGCTGAAGCCGGTTTCTCAGTTGAATGCGATTGGGTAATCCTGTGAGTTGATCGTGAATCGCATCATGGCGCAGTTGATCTTCGAGTTGATAGCGTTGGTTGAGTTCTGTTTCCAATTGTTGATAAAGTTGGGCTTGTTGAAGCGCGATCGCAAGTTGATCACTAACATCATGCAATAATTGCATTTCATGATTGCGCCAGTGGCGAATTTCATGGCATACTTGCAAACAAATGATCCCTTTTAGCTGAGAATGCTCTCCCCAGATAGGCACGGCTAACAGCGATCGCGCCCCCCAATTTTCGGCAAAGGCTTGAATCTCCTCCCAAGCGGAATCTGTAGTCACATCCGCGATCGCCAATTCCTGCTGTTCCTGAAATAGTGATTGCAGGAAACGATAATTTAAACCGAGAGACGCGGCAGCGGTTTCGGGAGGCGGTATCGCTTGTACCAATTCAAAAGAGGCTTTTTGGGGATCAGCCACCGCTAACACTACCCGAGTTACCTGAAAGGCTTGTTGAATTTGACTGACGGTTTGGGCGGCGATTTCCTGTAAATCTAAGCTTTGACGAATGGAACGCGTAATGGTGTTCAACAACTGTTCCCGTTCCACTTGTTCCCT
>JBDGQV010000145.1:4436-6172 GCA_042218725.1 Halothece sp.
ATGAAATTTGCCAGTTGTTTTGAATGGTTGAGCAAGACTTTGAAAGCGCGATCGCGATCGTCTTTTTGGTTAGCGCTAACGTTAACCATTACCTTAACCTATAGTTTACTGGGATTACAAGAAGCGTTTGCCGGCAACTATATTGTTCAAGATGATGCACGCCAGCACGTCTTTTGGATGCAACGATTTCTTGATCCCAATTTATTTCCCGATGATTTGATTGCAGACTATTTTCAAGCAGTTGCCCCTTGGGGCTATCGGTTTGTTTATTGGTTGCCTGCCCAATTGGGAATTGATCCCTTTCTCTGGAATAAATTTCTTCCCGTTATTCTAAACTTAATCACTGCCGGCTTTTGTTTTGGAATTATTCTTGAATTGATTTCCATTCCCTTTGCTGCCTTTAGCGGTAGTATTTTACTCGCGCAAAGTTTAGGATTTACCGCTGCGGTTGTTTCCGGAACCCAAAAAGCCTTTATCTATCCGTTATTTCTCGCGTTTATTTATTTTTTACTCAAAAAACGTCTTGTTGCGACGCTAATTGTTATTGCCCTGCAAGGCTTATTTTATCCGCAAATCTTATTGATTAGTGCGGTGACACTTTTCATTCGTTTGTTTCAATTTAAGCAAGGAAAAATTCAGTTCAATCAACAAAACCTTCGGCTTAGCATTGCCGGATTAATGGTGGCAATCATTGTCATGCTTCCCTTTGCTCTCAAAACCAATCAGTTTGGGCCAGTCATTACCCCAGAACAAGCCAAACAACTGCCCGAATTTTTGCCTGGGGGACGATCTAGCTTTTTCAATCCGGATGATGCCGGTGAATTTTGGTTAAAAGGACGTTCCGGGCTTCGCTTCGCCTCGGCATTAACGCCAGTAACGAATGTATTCGGCATTCTTCTTCCCATTTTAATGCTATTCCCGCGTTGGTTTCCGCTAACGAAAAAAGTGAGTCAAAAGATCACGCTTTTGCTACAAATCTTGTTAGCATCCGGTATCATGTTTGCGGCTGCTCATCTGTTGCTGTTTCAACTGCATCTTCCTAGTCGCTACACCGAACATAGTCTCAGAATTTTGTTTAGCATCAGCGCCGCAATTGTTATTGTAATTCTCATTGATGCTGCCATTCAATTCGCGGAAACAATTCGCTCTCATCGTGCTGTAAAATTGTTCTTGCCCTTAGCAACGATTCTCTTTTTCGCAATACCGTTACTGTTTTATCCCTTATTACTAAATGGCTTTCCCAGCACGGCTTATAAACAAGGTACTGCCCCAAATCTTTATGCCTTTCTCCAACAACAACCCAAGGATACCTTAGTCGCTTCCATTGCCATGGAGGTAAACAATATTCCCACGTTTGCCCAACGTTCAATTCTTGTTGGTTCGGAATATGCCATTCCGTATCATTGGGGATATTATCAACAGTTTCGTCAGCGAACTTTAGATCTGATTACGGCACAGTATAGCCCGAAGCCGCAAGTTGTCTCAGATTTTATTGAGAAATATCAGGTCAACTTTTGGTTATTGAATAAGGCGGCGTTTCAAGTTGACTATCTGGCAAACAATGATTGGTTACAACAATATCAACCGGCAACCCAGCAAGCAGAAAAACAGTTGCAGGAAGAAACAATGCCAGCGTTAGCAACAGTAATCGACAATTGTCGCCGTTTTGAAAATGAACAGTTGGTGTTGTTATCAACGGCTTGTGCGGTTTCAGAAATGGAATAAGTCCTTTCAGC
>JBDGQV010000146.1:0-2409 GCA_042218725.1 Halothece sp.
CAGAAAAGATGGCGGCAAATAAAAAGCATTATATCGATATCTTCTGCCAATATTGCGGGGTGCTAGCGACTCGCAAAGTTAAGAATCAAAAAGGAGTTAAGTATCCGTGCTATTGTAAAGACTGCGAAAAAATCCCTGAAAACGTGAAACGAGTTGGCTATTTCAACGATATAGTCAATGGTTGCCTTTTGCATTTAGAAACCCAAACCAAACATCCGGTTTTTGTTGATCGAGAAGCCAAACAAAATGGTTATTATCCGATTTATGCTTCTCAAGGTTCCTGGGAAGGGGGATTAACAACCCTTTGGTGGTATCAACCCCATCATCAATTGTATTCTTTTGTTAACAATGATCGCCCTGTTGTTTCCTCACAATACAGACTCTACTGGGAAGGACAAACTGAGGAAAATACGCAACGCGATCAATCAAGGGCTTCAATTCCGTCTCCGGCTTCGACTCAAAGACAACTTCCCGCTGCCGGGAAAAAGCAATCCTGTCTTGAACGAGGGGTTGACATTTTTAGGTCGCTTTTCTTGGATTGAGCTACACTATATGACGCATAAATAAGTGGTTTCTAGCATAAGGACATTTAGAAGCATGGTTACTAGACTTTAATATGGAGATTCTGGTTAGTTAACCAGCACCGATTTCAATTACCCAACACAGAAGTCTTAGGGAAGGCTTCAAACTGAAATTAGTGGAGAGAATAAGTATGATCGAAATTAATTTAAACAGCATTATTGAAGTGAGTTTGCTGGTAACATTTCTTTCAGTTTTACCGTGGATTGGGGTATTTACAGTGCTTAAACTGATGATTCATTATGTCGAAAATGTCAGTGATTTTTTAGAAAACAGAAAAGTCCAGACACTCCAAACTAATTTAATCCAGCACAGGTAACGCAATCTCTGCCAAAACATCACAATTTCAAAACAATATTGTCAGGAAATCAGTCCGAGATTTAATTCAAAAATCCTTGTAATTTGCCGGATTGTAAACGAGAGATTGCAAGCAAACCAATCACTGAGTTCCATCAATTATTCCCTCACGCTTTTCATGTCAATTCCCCTGGAATCAATCCAAAGATGGCCTTTGAGAATCCCATCCCCATCATAGAGCGCGATCTCAATTCAAGGATTGGTTAGTTGAACAATAGGCAACCTATTCTGCCAAGGTTTAGCATGTTCCAATTGACTGGCTAACCGAAACAATGTCGCTTCCCTCCCAACTTTGCCGACAAACTGCATTCCAATGGGCAAACCTTGTTCATTCCAATGCAGCGGCACAGACATCGCCGGTTGTCCGGTAACATTAAAAGGAGCGGTATAAGGCGTGAAATTAAACACTTGCTTGGCAAGAGGCTCAATGGTTTTCAAGGCTTTCATTAACCAGCTTGCATTGGTTCTTGCAACCAAATTCATCAATAATTGTTTTCCTGATGAGGGTTGAACTGAACCAATCAAGACCGGAGGTTCAGCAAGGGTAGGCGTTAGCAAAACATCATATTGTTCAAAAAATTGCCTGATGCTTTGGGCATCTGCTTGTAACTCGCGGCTTGCTTTCGCATAGTCAGATGCGCTTAAAGCCTCACCTAAAAGCCCTAAACAATACGTTGCTAATTCAAAGTCTTCTGCCTTGAGTTTGTGCTGTACCAATTGCGCTGTTCGTTCAAGATCCACCCGAATTTCGCTAACAATAATGGTCAGAAAATTTAAAGCAAACGCGGTGCCATCAAATTGCGGTTGATCTTCAATCACCTCATGCCCTAGTTCTTGAAGCAATTGAATTGTTTCTTGCAATCCGGTTATGCAATCTTCATGAACGCGATCGCCGAGAAAAGGGTGACTGGTAACAGCAATGCGCAGTTTTCCGGGTGGGGTGCTTACTTGGTCTAAATAACTTCCGGCTGGTGGAAGTGATAAATCGGCTGCTTTCTCATCAGACTCACAAATGGCATCCAGCATGGCGGCACTATCGCGAACGGAACGACTTAATACACCTTCTGTTGCAAATTCCTGGTGCCATTCACCAAAGCTAGAATCGGTGGGAATACGACCCCGGCTCGGTTTTAGTCCAAAAATACCACAACAAGAGGCTGGGATTCGGATTGATCCGCCTCCATCACTGGCTGCTGCCAAAGGAACCATTCCCGTTGCAATTGCTGCTGCGGAACCGCCGCTTGATCCACCCGGTGTACGGTTTAAGTTCCAAGGATTGCGAGTTGGCCCCCAAATTTTGGGTTCTGTATAAGGCGTAATCCCGAATTCAGGGGTATTGGTTTTTCCTAAAACGATCGCGCCTGTTGCTTTGAACCGTTTGACGAGCTCACTATCATAACTGGCCAAGACATTTTTGAGTAAACGATTGCCATTACTGGTGGGAACACCAGCATACATCAATTTTAGATCCTT
>JBDGQV010000147.1:0-34470 GCA_042218725.1 Halothece sp.
CATTATCCCATATCTACTCCAAACCCAACTCCACAGTTTCGGTAGAAGATATTAAGTTTACCGCAATGTCGCGATTGTGCGTGATTTGAAAGGTTACTTATAAGATCGCGTGGAAAAGTCTACTTCTTCATAAATCAGAGGTTCTTTGTGAAGTTTTGGCGGCTTCTCCTCCCCTTGATATTCCCAAACCCCAACAAAGGCATAGTCTTGATCATTCCGTTTCGCTTCCCCAGCAGAAAGGAAACCTGTTTTCACTTCTTCATCTTCCTCGCCATATTGATGTTCAACCCGAAAATGACTGCCACAGGATTCTTCCCGCATGAGGGCATCGCGACACATTAATTCCCCAAAATCAATCAAGTCGGCGACACGCCCAGCACGTTCCAGTTCTTGATTTAAACCGTTTGCTGTTCCCACGACTTTGACATGGCGCCAAAAGTCTTCCCGCAAGGTTGCAATGTCGCTTAAGGCTTTTTCCAATCCTTCTTTACTGCGACTCATCCCGCAATAATTCCACATAATTTCCCCAAGGCGTTTGTGGAAATGACGAGGGCTTTCTTTACCACGCTCCTTATTATCCAACAGACGTTTAATTTTGTCTTTTGCCCTGTTTTCTGCTTGAGCAAATTCCGGCGCATCTGTGGTTACTTTCCCTGCTTGGGAAATGCCAACGGTTCCGGCTAAGTAATGACCAATGGTGTAGGGTAAAATAAAGTAACCATCGGCTAACCCTTGCATGAGCGCAGATGCCCCAAGTCGATTGGCGCCGTGGTCGGAAAAGTTCGCTTCTCCGGCAACAAAAAGTCCAGGAAGATTGCTTTGTAAATTGTAGTCCACCCAAAGGCCGCCCATGGTGTAGTGAACGGCGGGATAAATCATCATGGGAGTCTGGTAGGGATTATCACCTGTGATGCGGTTATACATTTCAAAGAGATTGCCATACCGTTCGGCAATGGTTTGTTCTCCTAAGCGCGCGATCGCGTCGCGAAAGTCAAGAAACACCCCAAAGCCGGTGGGGGCAACGCCTCGTCCTTCATCACAAACCTCTTTGGCAGCGCGAGAAGCAATGTCGCGGGGGGCAAGATTGCCAAAACTGGGATATTTGCGTTCTAGGTAGTAATCACGGGCTGATTCAGGGACATCATTGGGCGAGAGTTCTCCGTTGCGAATTTGAAGCGCGATCGCGCGATCATTAGGCACCCAAATCCGTCCATCATTGCGCAGCGATTCTGACATCAAGGTTAGTTTCGACTGTTGATCTCCCTGCACAGGAATACAAGTGGGATGAATCTGGGTGTAACAAGGATTGGCAAAGCCTGCGCCTTGGCGATATGCCCGATACGTTGCCGTAACATTACAGCCTTGGGCATTGGTGGAGAGAAAGTACACATTGCCATAGCCTCCCGTACAAAGAACCACACAATCTCCTGCCCAACGCTCAATTTTACCGGTGACTAAATTGCGAGTAACAATCCCTTTGGCATGGCCGTTAACTACTACCAATTCCAGCATTTCATGGCGGCTGTACATCTTTACCTGTCCCCGTGCAATCTGTCGATTCAGTTGCTGGTACGCGGCTAACAGAAGCTGTTGCCCGGTTTGCCCACGGGCATAAAAGGTTCGACTAACTTGTGCCCCGCCAAAGGAACGATTGGCCAGCAATCCGCCATATTCTCGGGCAAAGGGAACGCCCTGCGCTACCATCTGATCAATAATATTCACGCTGACTTGGGCAAGACGATAGACATTCGCTTCCCGGGAACGGTAATCGCCTCCCTTAATGGTGTCGTAAAATAGGCGATAGACTGAATCCCCATCGTTTTGGTAGTTTTTTGCGGCATTGATCCCCCCTTGCGCTGCAATGGAATGAGCCCGACGGGGACTATCCTGATAACAGAAACAACTGACTTGATAGCCCATCTCCGCCAAAGAAGCCGCCGCCGACGAGCCGGCAAGTCCCGTTCCCACAACAAGAATGTGGTAGTTTCGTTTATTAGCCGGATTCACCAGTTTGAGATTAAACTTGTGATTGTCCCATTTATTAGGGAGAGAGCCACTGGGGATATTCGACTCCAATTTCATATGAATTAACTGAACAAGCCAATGCTTAGCTATCGTGATTAACCTAATAATAACAATGCTTTCTCCGATTCCTTGGTCTGAAGTTGCAACTCGCTTAGCACTAGCGGTTGCCTTAGGAGGAATTATTGGCTGGGATCGCGAGCAGGACCGTCAACCCGCTGGTTTTCGTACTAATATGCTGGTGAGTTTAGGATCGGCTTTGGTCATTTTAGGGGCATTGCAAAGCGGGATTGTTGAGCAAGATGAAAGTTTAATTGGACGCAGTATTCAGGGGATTCTCACAGGTGTTGGATTCGTGGGAGCAGGGGCAATTTTGCAACGAAATGAAAGAAATAAAGTCCATGGACTCACCACAGCAACTGCCATTTGGATTTCTGCCGCTTTAGGGATTGTTAGCGGTTTAGGACTTTGGCAACTGGGGTTAATGGGGCTGGGGTTTACGATGATTATTCTACGGGTTATGAAAATGCTCGAAAAATAGAAAATCACATTATAATTTGTTTCAATTTTCTAAAAATAATTAACACTTAAATATGGGCGCAATTTACAATAAAACTAGTTAAAAATACGGGCAGGGAGGTGATGGCTTGTGGTCAAATCTGATTTGACGACGAAAGAAGGAGTCAAGTGGGGAGAAATTGTTGCCCTTCGGGGAACGGTGGTGGATGTTCACTTTTCCGAGCGCCTCCCGGCAATTTATAACCAGTTGCGAGCCGGAAAAAACGGAGAGGTGATTCTGGAAGTGGTCAATCACCTGAGCGCTCATGTGTTGAGAAGTGTGGCGCTTACTTCAACCTCAGGGTTATCTCGGAGTTCTCCAGTGGCCGATCTGGGAAAACCGTTGCAGGTTCCGGTGGGGGAACGGTTGCTGGGTCGGGTGTTTAATGTCTTTGGGGACACCATTGACGGCAAAGAGGCGATTGTTGGGGGGCAGTGGCGCTCCATTCACCAAGCACCGCCCGCGATCGCGCGACATACCACTGCTTCGGAAATTCTAGAAACGGGCATCAAAATTATTGATTTGCTATCTCCCTTAGAAAGAGGAGGCAAAGGCGGATTATTCGGCGGCGCTGGGGTAGGCAAAACCGTGTTAATCACCGAATTGATCAACAACATGGTCAAGCAATATCAGGGCATCAGTCTCTTTTGCGGGATTGGGGAACGGGTGCGGGAAGCAGAAGAAATGTACCGGGAAATGCAAGACGCTGGCGTGTTAGACAATACGGTTATGGTATTCGGCCAGATGAATGAACCCCCCGGGGCGCGATTCCGAGTGGGGTTGGCAGCGTTAACCATGGCGGAGTATTTTCAAGAAGATACCAAGCGCGATGTTCTCTTGCTGATTGACAATATCTTTCGCTTTATCCAAGCCGGGCAAGAAGTCTCTGGGTTATTGGGGCGTCTGCCCTCGCGAGTGGGCTATCAACCGACTCTGGGGACGGAATTAGCCGATTTTGAAGAACGCATTTCCAATACCACCAGTGGGGCGATTACTTCCGTGCAAGCGGTATATGTGCCGGCAGATGATTTTACTGATCCGGCTGCGGTTCATACCTTCGGGCATTTATCCACCTCCATTGTTTTGTCTCGAAAACGCGCCAGCGAGGCGCTTTATCCCGCGATCGATCCCTTGCAATCCAGTTCTAAGATGCTAAATCCCAGTATTGTCAGCGATCGTCATTATCAAGTTGCCCAAGCCGTGCGACAAACCCTCGCCCATTACGAAGAACTAAAAGACATTATTTCCATGTTGGGCTTAGAAGAGTTGTCACAGCAAGATCGGCAAACTGTGGGTCGCGCCAGACGATTAGAGCGATTTTTAACCCAACCCTTTTTCACCACTGAGCATTTTACGGGGATAAAAGGAAAACTTGCGACCCTAGACGAAACCTTAGACGGGTGTGAGCGCATTCTCAATGATGAATTTGCGGATGTACCGGAACAATCCTTATATATGCTGGGTTCGATTGAAGATGTGCAACGGGAGGAGGTTAAGGAGAAATGAGCAACGATCAGCCATTGTTGCAATTGAAACTCGTGTTGCCCACCCGAGTGTTGTTGCAAGAAGATGCAACGAAAGTCGCAGGGGAGGCCGCCAACGGGTCTTTTGTTCTGTTGCCCAACCATATTGATTTTGCCACTGACCTAGTCCCGAGCATTTTTTCGTTTCACAGCAGCAATGGGCAAGAACAGTTCGTTGCTATTGATGAAGGACTCCTCGTTAAGACCGCTCGGTCGGTTTTTGTGTCAGTCAAACGCGCAATTCGGGGCACTGACTTAGAAGAACTGGAACAGCTAGTGGATGAAGAATTTCGTCGCCTGGATGACATTGAAGAAAAAACCCGGGCCGCGATCGCGCATTTAGAAGTGAACTTTCGAAGCAATTTATATCATTCGGGAGGAGGGTGGCAATGAGTTCAGACTCGGATCGAAAACAGTTCCAAGAAAAAATCAAACACAAACTCTCGGAACGCCGTCGCGCCAAGGAAGAAGAAGAAAAACAAGGAATCTGGTTTGGTCTTGCCATGATGGGCATTGTCGGTTGGTCAGTTGCCCTGCCTACCCTCGCGGGGGTTGCCATTGGCATTGGGCTGGAAGCCCTGTTTCCGCAATTTTCCCCAGGGATTATTATTATTTCCATTTTGGTGGGGCTAGGCTTGGGCTGTCTCATCGCCTGGTTTTGGATTCAGCAAGAAAGTCAAGAAGATGAATGAGGAGAAACGATGGACATTGACTGGGTAAAAATCATGATTGCCATTCCCTTTGGGTTTGCCCTCGGCAGCCTTTACTTTTGGGGGCTTTGGAAGACAACGCAAAAACTGCCTACGACGAATGCCCCCCTGCGTCTATTTCTAATCAGTTATGCAGGTCGGTTGATCCTTGCCGTTGCTGCCTTTTATTGGATGGCGCAAGGGGGTTGGTTCAATGTGTTGCTTTGCTTATTGGGCTTTTTGATCGCGCGATCGCTGTTGATTCGACGTTGGGAACCGAAACCCTATCAAGCGGAAAATTGATGGAGAGACAGCCATGGAAATTAGTCCCGACAACATCATCTTGTGGCAACAAGATTGGTTCCTGATTAACGCGACCCTAGTCTATACTTGGCTCGTCATGCTGATTCTAGTATTTGCCTCCTGGTTGGCAACCCGGGATTTAGTGGTTGATCCCAACCAAGCGTCTCGTTGGCAAAATGCGTTAGAAATTATTGTTGAGCAACTCAACACCCAAATTCGTGAAGGAATCCGCCAAGAACCGACCCAATTTCTGCCCTTTATTGGAACGCTTTTCCTCTTTATTGGCGTGTCCAATGTGTTGACGCTTTTTCCCTACTATGAATCCCCTGCCGGATCCTTATCCACCGCCGCTGCCTTGGCAATTTGCGTTTTAGTTGCTGTCCCCTTTTACGGGATTAAAAATGTCGGGCTGGTGAACTATCTCAAAAGTTACATTTCTCCCTTACCGATCATGCTACCGTTTAATATCATTAGTGAGATGTCGCGAACCCTATCCCTGGCAGTTCGCCTGTTTGGGAATATCATGAGCACCAGTTTGCTGGTTGCCATTTTGGTGGTGCTGGTTCCTTGGATTTTCCCGGCAATTACCCGCGCCTTTGGCATGCTTGTCGGAGTCATTCAAGCCTATGTTTTTTCCATTCTCGCCTTAGTTTACATTGCCTCGGGAATGCAAGCACAACGCGCGACAAAACAGCAAACGGCAACCCAATCAGAACAAGAGTGAACTGGAAAATGAACGAGCTGAGTTTAATCGGAATTGCCTCCATTGTTACCGCTGGATTAACCATTGGACTAGGTGCCATTGGCCCCGCGATTGGGGAAGGGTTAGCCCTTGCCAATGCCTTAAGGGCACTCGCGCAGCAACCGGATAAAGCCAATACTATCACGCGAACCTTATTTGTGGGGATGGCATTTGTGGAATCCACGGCGATTTATTGTTTTGTCATCTCCATTATTTTGATTTTTGCCAATCCCTTTTGGAATTATTTTCTGGATCAGGCAGGAGGGTAACAACGTGTTATTCAATTGGTTTACGTTTTTTGCCCAAATTGTTAACTTTGCCATTTTAGTGTATCTGTTGTGGCGTTTTCTCTATCGCCCCATTAACAAGGTAATGGATGATCGTCAACGGCAACTGCAAGCCCGTTGGAATGAAGCAGGGGAACAACAAGAAAAAGCACAAGCAGAAGCAAAAGCCTATCGTCAACAAAAAGCGGAATTGGAATCCCAACGGGAATCGTTGATCGCGCAAGCCAAAGCAGAAGCCGAAGAAACGCGCCAACAGTTGCGACAATCGGCTCGGGAAGAAATCCAGCAACGACGGGCGCAATGGCAGGAAGCGTTGCGGCAAGAGCAAACTTCATTCTATCAGCGATCGCGCCAGAAGTTACAGGAAGAAACCATGGAAATTTCCCGTCGCGTACTGCAAGATTTAGCCAATGCTGATTTGGAACAACAGGCAATCAGGCTTTTTCTGGAACGGTTGCAACAAAAGGGAAACTCTAACCACAGCGATTGGTCTGCTCTCTACAATAACCAAAACCAAGACGTTGTGGTGTGGAGCGGTTTTCAGTTATCCCCAGCCCAACGGGAACAGATGGCAACTCAGTTTGAACAGCAACATTTAGCCAGGGCAGACAGTATTCATTTTGAAACCAATCCCGATCTAATTTTTGGCATTGAAGCGCGATTTGGCGATCGCGAACTGGGATGGAATGTTGATAGTTACCTGCAAGATCTGGACCGTACTTTCTCTGAACTGTTTGAAACCCCGGAGACAGTTAGTGCTGAAAACCAGCGTTCTCCTTAATGCGACCCAACAAGGCTAAGCCATGAATGAAGCTGATTACCCCCTCACCACCTTGGTTGAAACCACTTTCTCCAAATGGGAAAGCACTCTCCAACAGTATCAATTTTCCTTTCACCCTCGCGAAGTGGGAATCGTGAAATCCGTTTCCAGTGGCATTGCAACCGTTGCCGGGTTATTTGGGGCGCGCCTGGATGAATTGATTGCCTTTCCCCATGGCTTGCTCGGGATTGCTTTTAATCTGGATGCAGACGAAATAGGCGTTATTCTGCTTGGGGAAAGTGAACAGGTAGAAGCTGGGGATAAAGTGTACCGTTTAGGTCGCATTTTAGATGTTCCCGTGGGGGAGGCACTGCTAGGGCGCGTGGTTGATGGGTTAGGGCGGTCTTTGGACGATCAAGGAGAGATCGACACCAGCGAGCGTTGGCCTACTGAACGGAGAGCCCCAGCTATTATGGATCGCGCTCCTGTGGAAGTTCCTTTGCAAACCGGGATTAAAGTAATTGATGCCTTAATTCCAGTGGGACGGGGGCAACGGGAGTTAATTGTCGGGGATCGGCAAATTGGGAAAACTGCGATTGCGGTGGATACCATTCTCAATCAACAGGGTCAGAATGTCATTTGCATCTACTGCGCGATCGCGCAACGGGGGGCAGCGGTTGCAAAAGTCATTGATCGCCTGCGCCAACGGGAAGCCATGGATTACACCGTGGTTGTGGTTGCCGCGGGAGAATCGCCGCCGGGCTTAAAATACATTACTCCCTATGCCGCCACCAGCATTGGCGAGTATTTTCGCGATCAAGGGCGCGATGTTTTAATTATTTACGATGACCTGACGCAACATGCTTGGGCGTATCGAGAACTGTCGCTCCTTTTACGGCGACCTCCTGGGCGAGAAGCCTATCCGGGAGACATTTTCTACATTCATTCCCGACTGCTAGAGCGCTCCACGCATCTGCGAGATCACCTCGGGGGCGGATCGTTAACCGCACTTCCCCTCGTGGAAACCCAAGCCCAAAATATTGCCGCTTATATCCCCACCAACTTGATTTCCATTACCGATGGTCAAATTTATCTTTCCCCCACCTTGTTTCAACAAGGCATTCTCCCGGCAGTGGATGTGGGGAAATCCGTTTCGCGGGTGGGCGGTAAAACGCAACTCCCAGCTTACCAAGGCGTTGCCTCCGATTTACGGCTTTCTTACTCCCAATTTCAAGAAGTGGAGGTGTTTGCCCGCTTTGGCACACGATTGGACGAGCAAACCCGTCAAACCCTGGAACGCGGTCGTCGGGTGCGGGAAGTGTTTAAGCAACAAGAATCGAAATCCCTCACCCCAGCGGAACAAATTGCCATTCTCTTTGCCGTTAACAATGGGCTGTTTGATGACATTCCGCTAACCCAGATTAAGCAAGCCGAAGCCAAGGTGCAAGAAGCGATTAACCAACAACAATTATCAGGGATTCGCGATCGCGTGGAAGCGGGAAAACCATTGAGCGAAGAAGATTTAGCCACTTTATCTCAGGTATTGGCAGAAGTCGCGAGGCCACTGCAAGGGGAAGATAACCATGACTAATGCCCAGTCACTCCAAGCCACTATCCATCACGTCGAAGATTTACGAGCGGTGGTAAAGACGATGAAAGCCCTAGCAGCGGTGAGTATTCGTCAATATGAGCATGCGGTAGAGGTTCTCACCGAATACAGCGGCACCATCGAAACCGGATTTCAAATTGTTCTGCAACAACGGCATTTTCAAGGACAACCTCTCATTCCTGCTACCCTTACTGCCTCTTCCTTCCAGTTTCAGCGGGTTGCAGTGATTATTTTTGGCTCAGATCGCGGTTTGTGCGGCCAATTTAACGAACGGATTGCCTCTTATGCTATATCGAAATTACAAGCATGGCAATTACCCCGTGACCCTCTGATCGCGATCGCGGGAGAACGCTTACTTACCCCCTTAGAGAGTAACCGCTACAACATTCATCAACAATTTGCCGTTCCTGCTGCCGTTGATGGCATTGTTGATCTCACCGGAGAAATTTTATTAGGGATTGAAGCCTGGCAAATCCAAGAGGGGATTGATCAAGTCATCCTTTTTTATAATGAACCTCGCAGCGGGGCAAGATATTCTCCCTGCCATTTTCAACTGCTTCCGCTAGACTTGCAATGGTTGCAATCTCTCAGCGAACGCCCTTGGCCAACTAATGAAATTCCCTTGTTAACCATGGATGAAACGGAATTTTTGTCCGCTTTGATTCGGGAGTATCTTTTCCTCTATCTCTTTCGCGCAGCTGCCGCTTCTCTTGCCAGTGAAAACGGCAGTCGGTTAACCTCCATGCAATCGGCAGAACGCAATATTGAAGAACGCATCTCGGATCTTACTGCAGAATATCGGCGCCAACGTCAAAGCGCGATCACCTCGGAGTTATTGGATGTGGTTTCCGGGTTTGAAGCGTTGAGTGATGATTCTTGATCCTGAAAGTAGCAAGAATAATAAGGTTTTAGCGAAACCAAAACCAAGTTTTAAGATGAAAATATAGCCAATATTTAATATAGAATTTTATGACAACCTTTACTGCTGTGGTTGAAAGAGATCTTGAAACTGATCTTTATGTGGGTTATGTTCCCGGATTGCCTGGGGCTCATTCTCAAGGAGAAACCTTAGATGAGTTATATCAGAATTTGCGTGAAGTGATTGAGATGTTGATGGAAGACGAAAACCTCAACCTATCTGCTGATTTCATCGGTACACAGCAAATTATTGTCGAATCAGCATGACCCAAATTCCTACTCTAAAACCGCAAGAAGTCGTACGCACTTTGGAAAATTTGGGGTTTGTGGAAGTTAGACAGAAAGGGTCACACAAACAGTTTCGCCATGAAGATGGTCGCTCAACTACAGTTCCCTTTCATAAAGGCCGTGACATCTCGCCTCGACTGTTACGGCAAATTATTAATGACATTAATGTAACAGTTGAAGAGTTTTTGGAAGCACGATAAAAGAACCAATGTCCAATCTAATTCCAGAATTCGTCAGCAAATTCAAAGGGCGATTATGTCAGAGTTGCTATCATTTAGTGTATAAGCTGTTATGCATCTGTTTTGATCGCTCAAAAGGCTTACTGTAAGGAGTCTGGGCTACAAAAATTCCAATTAAAATGCGTGTTAGCTTAAAGCGCGATCAAGGAACTGTCTTGTCTTGATGCGTTTCAACAGCACATGAAATGCGATTTGAAAGAAGTGTAGCGCGATCGCGAGGTAGTATTTACTTACTGTTTTCCAAGGCGCGATCGCGTGTGAGCTAAAATTTAGGAATATCGATCTAAGCGCGATCAAATGGAACTATATCAACGAGTTGCTCTCAAGTATGATTTTCCAGAGTATAACCTCAAGAAAGGGGATGTTGCGACCTTAATTGATACAATACCGCATCCCAAGGGTGGAGAAGAGGGTTATGTTCTTGAGGTGTTTAATGTTCTGGGTGAATCAATTGATACTGTAACTGTACCGAAACCAACAGTCGTTCCCCTCCAAGCCCATGAAATTTTTTTCAGTTCGCTCCTTAGTTGAGTAATAAATCGCGTTAGGTGAATAAAGTAAATCAAAGCGCGATCATCGAAATGTCTTGTCTTGATGCGTTTCAACAGCAAATGAAATGCGATTTTAAAGAAGTATTGCGCGATCGCGAGGTAGTGTTTACTTACTGTTTTCCAGTTCCCGAATTAAACGGTGGAATAAAGAAACAGAGACAATCTGAGTCTCAATTAAGTCTTGTGCTTCACTCAAATTTCGATCGCCAGTAATTAAAAAGTCGGCTTCACTCGCCCAAGCACAACTCAAAAACTTAGCATCTTTTTGGTCTCTGGGAAAATCCGTTTCCAGATTAACTGTCACTAAGGCGGTTGCTTCGTCTAATACCTCAAACCATCTCTCCTGTTGGGTGGAACTTAATTGGAATCGTGGACGAGATAAAAGCGCCTTATACTCCATTAAAATATCTGAAGAAACAATCCATTCCACATCTCGACGGTCAACCACCCATAAAAGAACTGCTTCTGGTGTTCTACCAAAAACGGCAGCCGAAATTAAAACTTTCGTGTCAATAATAACCTTCATTCACCCCGACGATAAGCCTCAATTTCCGTTTGAATATCTTCCTCCGTCAAGGGGGATATCGCATGGATAGCTTGGGTTTCTTTGAGCAACTGTTGGAAACGACTGGTTAAACTCTCTGGTTGTTCATTTTCAGCAATAACAATTACCTCAACTCGTTGTCCAGGAGAGAATGGCAAATCCGATAAAATGACTTGCTTGGGGTCTTCTATCGTTAAGTATTTCTTATACGCTTCCATTGGGATTGTCCTGACTCATGGTTAACCTGATTCCCGTGACTTTCTATCCCACTAGTGTAGCTAATGCTAAGTGGAATGCAGTCTCCAATAGTGCCAGCAAATTGTTTGCTGATTGATTTCGAGGGCGCGATCGCGTTCGTGAGATCAGGTTGAGATCAGCGCGATCGTTTGACTAATCCCCTGTCATTTTTCCTGGTACACTAGGAGCTAGCCCTGACTGATAACGGCGTTCGCCACGAAGATAGAGCCAAGCGGGCAGTTGTCGAATATACTCTCGATTTCCTTCAAACGCAATGTTTCCTTCTTGAATCGCTTGATCAAGGCTCTCATATCCCATAAAACATGAGTCAACGCGCTGAGATCGGCAAAAATTACAACATCAACTTCCAATCCAGGATCTTTTAAGCAAACATCGACTTGCTTTTGATCAATCACAATCCAATAGCTGCGTTCTTTTTTGCGACCTTTAACTAAGCCACGAAGATCAAATTGTAAAACGACTTTGGTTTCCGGTACAGCTTCCAGATTAATACTTCGCCGCATCCCCCACATTAATAATTTGTCGTCTAAATATTGGGCAGTAACGCGATCGCTGGCCCACTGTGCTGCCCAGAGTCCCATTTGCTCAATGACTGGGCGCAATGCTTCTCCAGCAGGTGTTAGAAAGTAGAGTGACCCTTGCCCCGTTTCCTTTTCCTCACGAGTAACGATTCCAGCTGTTTCCAACTCTTTCAAGCGTTTAATCAGCAACGCCCGCGACATAAGCGGAACCCCCCGACTGATTTCATTGAAGTGGCAACTGCCAGACATCAGTTGATGATCCTAGTGAGGGGTCAACAGTACTTCATTTTGCTGTCCCCATGAATCCCCCTGGCGTCTCCATTCAACCAACCTGGCAGGCAATGGGAATGCGCGGAACAGCGTCTCACGATATTATTCTGTCTGATGTTTTTGTTCCAGACTCAGCAATTAGCTTACGCCGCCCTACTGGCAAATGGCATCCTGCTTTCCATCTCATTACCATGATTGCTATTCCGATTATTTATTCGGTTTACCTCGGAATTGCAAAAGCTGCAAGAGATTTAGTCCTGGAACAGGCGAAAAAAAATCGTCATCAAGCGCATGTTTGCTACATGGTTGGCGGTTTGGAAAATGAGCTAATGGCAGCTGAGTTGGCAATGGAGCGTATGATTGCCACCGCTATCTCTAGTCAGCCTAAATTTAATACCACTAATCAAATTATGAGCGGACGAAGCTTAGCGGCAAAAGCAATTCTGAATGTGCTTGATTTGTCCATGGAAATTGCTGGCGGACGAGCTTTCCACCGACCGTTTGGTCTAGAAAAACTTTTCCGCGATGCCCAGGGCGCTCGCTATCATCCCCTTCGGGAATCAGCACAACGTCAAATTGCCGGTCAACTTGCCCTCGGCGTCTCTCAAGAAGAACTCTAGTTTCAGCTTAGTCCTTGAATGGGAATTCTAATACATGGCAAAGCGATGTTTCAGTGTTTTAGCAACAACCGTAACCATCACTGATACCGCTGCTAACAGCACAGTTCCGATTTGCATCCCAGAGTGATCCGTCAAAATCGCTAATGTCGCCAAAATTAGGGCGATCGCAGTACTAAGTTTTTCCACTTGCTGGCTTACCTGATAAGCGCGATTACAAGATCCGCACAGTTCCGTGTGATAGAACTTGGGTCTTGCTGAAGCGTCACTTTGACCTTGATTTTCTAACCCTTTCGAGGTGCGATACCCTTGATAGTAGGGTAAAGATTCTCCAACCCGGTCTAGCCATTTTCGATATTCCATGGCGAAGGTATCACAAGTGGAAATCGGTGAATAAATGTTTTGAACGGGTTCTCCAGCTTGTTCAACTGCTTCCTGTTGAGCTAGAAGTTGCGCTAAATCCTCTTCGATGATTTTGTTCTGCTTTAAATGGGTCCACCATCTTGGCATTAATTTCATGGGTCGGGTGGCAAAGTTGCGATAAGAGCGGGTCAGAATGCGACATTTGCCTTTACCCAAGGGAAAGAAATAGAATGCTTGGCCAAAGAACCAACCTTTTTCCGGAATTGGAAAGTGTAAATGGGCTAAACTCGGCGCAATAAAATCTAAACTTTTCCAAGTGGCATTGGGTTCCTGTGCTTCTCGAAATCGGCCGCGAAATCCTTGAGTGGAACGCTCGACAATTTCCATTTCTAAGGGCTGGGCTTTATCCCGATTTCCCTGATTGCCCTCATGAGTAATGTGGATATGAGCCGGATCTAACATATGTTCAATGACATAACTAATATCGCAGGGCAATTCTGTTAGTTTATCCGTATGGAAAAAACCAGGCTCATCTAGTTTGGGAATGGTTGGAATCGCTTGTTCATCCGCCAATTCTGCTACACCCGGCCAAATCCAAATCATGCCTTGGCGTTCCACAACCTTATAGGAGTCTACCTTAGCCTCGGCAGGAATGTTTTCATCCTCAGCCAGTTGGGGGATATGGACACATTGACCCTCGCCATTAAATTGCCAACCGTGGTACAAACACTCAATTTTACCGTCAACAACTTGTCCATTGGAGAGTTTGGCAGCACGATGCGGACAACGATCTTGTAGGCAAATTAGGGTCCCTTGATGTTCAAAGACAACAAAGGGTTCATCGTACAAAGAAAAACGATAAGGCTGAGCGTTCCCTAAATCTCGGTAAAAACAGACTGGATACCAACAATTTTTCCAGTTAAAATTCGACTCTAATTCTGTATCGGATAACGGTTGTATTAATTGGTCGGAGTCAGGTTGATGAGGAGCAACTGTCATATCTTTTTTAACGTAATGATTGTTTGATAGGAAGCACTTCTAGCAAGTATTGCGAACTCATTATAGTAAGAGACTGAAAGCAGAACAACCGGAAATGGGGATAGCACGATTAGGCGACGCCTATGTTGCGCGATTGAATCTTTAATTTCACTGCCAGAGGCGATCGCGCTCCTGAGTTTAATGATAATCAATCGTAATAGTTCCTTCCCCATTCCAAGCTTCAATTTGCGTCAGCACTGCCTCAGTTTGCACAATTTGCATATCAGTAGTTTCCGAAAGCAAGACTAAAGTAGGAATCGAAGCAAATCCCAGAAAAATGACAATGCCATATCCCCAAGCGAAGCGATTTAACCAGTAGCGAGTGCGCTCATTGCGTAAGCCGAGACTTTGAAACATGCTGCTTGCCCCATGAGACAAGTGCCAACACAACAACGCCATACTAATCAGGTAAAACCCAGATACATACCAGAATTGACTGGAAAAGCCATAAACCATCATCGCATAGACATCCTGCGTTGTATTCTGACCGATTTGATAGGTCAATTGGTTAAATTCTGGGTGAATGCTGTGTACTGTAAAGTGGAGCAGATGAAAAATCAAATAGCTGAGCAATACGCCGCCGCTATAACTCATATACCGGGAAGCACTGCTGGCTTGCAGCCATCGATTCACGACATATCCCACTGGGCGCGCTGCGTTGTTTTCCCGTTTCAGCAACACCGCCATCCAGACATGAATGCCCACGGCGAATAATAATCCCACACGAAATGCCCAAAGAATCTCTCCCGGTAAAATATCATGCAAAAAATAAGCGTATTCATTGATGTGTTCCGGTGGCAGAAATAATCGCAAGTTCCCCAATAAATGGGCAAAAACAAAGATAATCATTGCCAACCCAGTGAGCGCCATCAAGTATTTTTTAATCAGCGATGGAATTTTCCGAGACGTAGCAACACTCATTAACTCAACAGCTTTGAAGTTTCAAATAGCTCTATTTTAACTTTGCTGTTGCGGAAAGCTATTCCCCCACAAAAGGCCAAGGCTTTGGAAGCATCGAATGACTATGCATATTACTTAATTGGCTCGCACCAGATTTTAGATCTTGAATTCATATCTTCTGTTTAATTATTAGTGTCTTTAAGAAGTCTGATCATTTTTAAAGCAAAACTTAAATTTTATGAATTTTTATCTTGAACTAATTGGAATTGCTTCGTTCAATTCCAATTACTCTGTTATTGTCGCTAAACGGACGATTTGACAGTTGAGAGTGCGGAATGTGGGTTAAAACGTTTAGTTAGAAATATAGAAAAATGATAATAGCGGGACTTTTTTAGCAAATAATTCGCGATTCTTGTTCTAGCAAGCACCTTTTTTATGGAAAACAACGACTATGGTTTTGAAGATTAACTTTAAGTCGTAAGCCACAGACCACTTCTGCTGATAAGCAACATCCATTTTAACCATCTGTTCAAAATCCTTGACCTCAGAGCGTCCATTCACTTGCCATTCTCCCGTTAAACCAGGTTTAACTCGAAGTCGTTGAAAGTGATGAGGAAGATATTGAGACACTTCATTGGGAGTGGGAGGGCGGGTTCCCACTAAACTCATCTCTCCTTTGAGAATATTAAAAAACTGAGGAAATTCATCTAAGCTGGTACGACGAAGAAAATTGCCAACGCGAGTCACTCGGGGATCATTTTGATTTTTAAAGATATGTCCTGTCGCTTCATTTTCGACCAGATGCTTGTATTTGTCTGCATCTTTAATCATGGAACGAAACTTCCAGATGCGAAATGTTCTGCCATGTAAGCCGACGCGGGTTTGGCTAAAAAGAATGGGCCCCGGATTGTCAAGGTAAATTGCTAAAGCAATGGGAAGATAGATAATTGCAGTGATACCAAGCCCCACTAACGCGCCGACAATATCAATAATGCGCTTGGCTTTACTGTGCACGCAAGGTAATTCATAGAAGTCATCATCTGCCGGCAATGAGGTTGATTGCTCTTTAGGAATGACTTGGACAAAGTTTTGCAGTTTCAGAGAAGAACGATTAGTGATTTGATTGTGAGATTGCTTAGACACTGATGTTACTTGGATAGAACTCAATATTCGTGATATTGCTTGTATCTTGTGTAAGTACGTATCAATTTTCACGTACTACCTCCCCACGATTTTTTAGGTAAATATAATTAGATGCTAAGACAAGACAACAGGTCTGTCAAGGAGTAACAGAAAATTTGACTAAAACTTCGGTCATAATCTGAGTGATGATATCAAGAGTCTGTTAAGCGCGATCCAAATAATTTAGATCCAAGACTCAAGTTGAATACCTAAGTATTACTTTTCATTGGTGTTGAAAAATATTCAGTAATATTACATATTTTACCTAACTTGAGATGGTTTTATTGGTGCTATTTTATACTTGCAAATTTATAAATTAAGTGATAATATTTAGTCAATACATTATTTGATACCTGTATCAGTTTTAAGTAACCAGATATGGGTTAGAAAATCACATATATTTTGGCAGTGGAATTTCACTGAGACGAATTTAGAGAAGACACCAAGAGTGAACTCAAATTGTTTAGGACACAGAGCAAGTGTGCCTTAAGAACGATTAACTGAAAATAAATCTTTCTATTTTTATTGATTAACTTTTCCCCCATCTCATTGCCCTTATCCCCATCAAAAAGATGTCGATATGAAAAAACCTGTACTAACGATTTTTTACCAATTTAATCCTTGGCATAGTAGTATAGGAGGAATTCAAACTGTTATTCGTTGTTTTCTCAAATATGCTCCTGATGAGTTTGAAGTAAGATTGGTTGGAACTGGAAAACCAGGTTCACCAATCGGTAAGTGGCAAAAAGCAAATTATGCAGGCCGATCAATTCAATTTTTGCCATTAATTGCCATCGAAGACGACAATATTAGAAAACTCATTCCAACGAGTGTTAAATATACAACCGCTCTTTTAGGCCGTAATTTTGCTTCGGATTTTATGCACTTTCATCGTATAGAACCGACCCTATTGACCTTAGGTTGGAATGGGGAAAAAACGTTATTTGTCCATAATGATATTCAGCAACAACTTCGTTCTTCACAGAACAATAATGCCATCTTATGGAAATATTTTCCAAGAGGATATTATGCTTTAGAAGATATAACAATTAAACAATTTCATCAAATTAATGTCTGCAATACTGAATCTCTAAAATTTTATCAACAGCGATATTCCACTATAGCTTCTCGAATTGCTTATCTAAGAAATGCGGTTGATCAAGAAGTTTTTTACCCTCTGTCCTTAGAGAGAAAAGAAGAAAAACGCAAAGAGTTTGCTGTTCAGCAAAATTTAGCAGAAGACACGCACTTTATTCTATACGCAGGTCGTCTCCATCCCCAAAAAGATCCAATTCTGCTGATTCGTTCTATGGCAGCCCTTCAATTGTCTAAGGTTCATTTATTAATTGCGGGAGATGGGGAATTAGCGAATGAAGTTCGCTCTGAAATTGCGAGACTCAATCTGTCTCAAAAAGTAACAATGTTAGGTTCCGTTCCTCAAGAAAAACTTGCGGATTTACATCAGCTGAGCAGTGTTTGTATTTTGACAAGCGTTTATGAAGGCTTACCTTTAGTTGTGCTAGAGGCGCTTGCTTGCGGCACACCGATTGTCACTACTCAATCTGGCAATACTCCCAACTTTTTAACCGCTGATAGCGGGGTTATTTCTCAAGAAAGAACACCGGAGGCAATTGCCGAAGCGCTGCAAAAAGTATTATTAAATCCCCAAAGCTATCCGACAGAAGCTTGTATTCGTGTTGCACAGCCGTATTTTGCAAAAACAGTTGTCCAACAAGTTTACCAAGACATGTGGCAACGTTGGGAACGTCAAAATTTATCCTTGATTTCCAATTCCTGACCCAAGCTTACTTGTTTCGGAAGACGTCATCTCTAACCTGAAAACTCTATCAGACAATATAAAAATCATGAAGATTGCTGTAATTGGTGTAAAAGGCATTCCTGCTAAGCAAGGCGGCATTGAATATTATGCACAAGAACTTTACCAACTGATTGCTTCAAAAGGTCATACGGTTGATCTATATGCTCGCTCCAACTATACGCAAGTAGAAAGCTTTTCCTCTTATCAATATAAGGGGATTAAAGTAATTTCTCTTCCTTCTATAATTACAGAAAGTTTTGATGCCTTATTTAATTCTTTTTTAGCTACATTTATTTCGACAATTATTCAGTATGATGTCATTCATTTCCATGCTTTAGGTCCTTCCTTATTTTGCTGGCTGCCCCGTTTATTTTCCTCGGCTAAGGTAGTGGCAACTTGTCATGGCTTAGATTGGCAAAGGGCCAAATGGAGCAAACTTGCTAAATCAATTATTTATAGCGGTGAACGCTCAGCAATTGCTTATGCCCATGACGTCATTGTCGTTTCTGAGGATCTTCAAACTTATTTTCAAAATGAATACGGCATTGAAACCACTTATATCCCAACTGCGCCAGCTAAGTATGCTGACTCTAATCCTACTTCCGCTTACCTCGATTCTCTTGGTCTTGTAACAGGTCGCTATATTTTATTTTTAGGTCGATTGGTGCCGGAAAAACGTCCCGATTTATTGCTTGAGGCTTTTCAATTACTCCATCCTTCAGATTGGAAATTAGTACTGGTTGGCGACAGTAGTGGCAATAGTCACTATAAAAAAGAATTGCTCAAACACAAAAATGAAAAAATTCTCTTTACAAATACCCTAACTGGAAATCTTTTAGCAGAGATAGTACGGAATGCAGGCCTTTTTGTCTTGCCTTCCGACTTAGAGGGATTGCCGTTAGGCATGTTAGAGGCAATGCGAGAAGGAGTTCCAGTAATCGCGAGCGATATCCCTTCTCATTGCCAACTCATTGGTGAAGATAGAGGATTGCTATTTCAAGCTGGAAACTTGCAATCTTTGGTCTCTCAATTAGAAAAATTTTTGTCTCAACCGGAGGCATTTCATTGCTACGCCCAAAAAGCAAAAGAATACGTTAACGCCAACCATAGCTGGGAAGAAATTAGTAAGCAAAATCTAACGTTATATACGAAACCTAATCATCTACTCACTAATGCGAATCAAAAAAGTGATAACAGCAAGCGCGATCCTGAATCGATCGTGGTAACAAAAACCAAGAAAAAATAACTGCTTAAACAATAATGTAACCCTGGAGGTCATCATGAGCAATATTAGCAATGGCAATGGCAATGGCAATGGCAATGGAAATGGATATTCTAAAGACCAAACGATTTTTGCCAATGGCAACAAGAATGGTAAAGAGCGCTTACAGTTTCTATTTGACTCCCCTCAAAGTGAATCGGTTGCTTCACAAGAAAAGAATTTAGATATTGCCACTTTACTCTTAATTTTCAAGCACCGTTTTCCTCAAGCGTTAATGGGATTTGTTGCAGTCATTTTAGGAGCAGTTTTATATTTAATGTTTGCGCCACGACTCTACAAAGTTAATGCTTCGATCATTTTGGAAGATAGCGAAGAAAGTATTTCTGAATTGGGTAAAAATTTGAGCAATAATATTTCCGGCAGCAATGAATATAGTCCTTTAGCGACTCAATCTGAGTTAATTGCTTCCATTCCAGTGATTGAGACAGCGCTGGAAAATGTTAATCAAAAGCAAAATGGGGAATTAAGTGAAGATATTTCGGCAACTGACATTCAGAACCAATTAAAAATTCAAATTCTTCCTAATACAAATATCTTAGAAGTCAGTTATGTCAATTCTGATCCCGAGTTTGCCAGCTTGTTAATGAATGAAATTATTACGGCAATTATCGAAAAAAATACTGATTTTGTGCGTTCTGAAGCTCGCTCGGTCAGACAGTTTTTAGAGAAAGAAGTTGAAGCAAAAAGACAAGAACTGACGGAAGCAGAAACTTTAGAAAGTCGTTATCGCAAAGACAACAAACTGGTTGATATCCAAACTCAAACGGTTAGCTTAGTTGAAAAATTAAATACTTTAGAAACTGAAGAACAGACGTTATTAACAGACATCGAAGAACAAGAAACGAAAGTTGATCGACTCCAACAAATTGCAAAGGTCAACAGTGCTGACTTGGCTTATACTGCAGGCAAAATCGGTCAAAATCCTCAGCTAGAAAAATTGCGATCGCAGTTGACCAATGTAGAAGTAGAATTGGCGGCCGCGCGTTCTAAATTTACCAATGAACATCCGCTAGTGGTCACGCTAGTGCAACAAAGAGAAGAACTTCGCAATCTTTATCAAACACAACTTAGCAATGTCTTAGGCGAAGGAACAACCGTTGCGCCATCGGTAATGATGGGTAATGCTTTAAGTGGAACTGAGCGTGGATTAGGTCAAGAAGTTTTTAGTGAATTAATTACTAATCAAATACAACTGGAGGCAGATCGCGAGAAATTTAAAGCGATACAAAATCAGAAAGAAAACATTCAAAATCAAATTGCCTTATTGCCTGATAAAGCCCAGTCGCTCAAAGAATTAGTACGTCAGCGAGAACAAGCTAATGAAAGCCTGCAATTTTTACAACGGAAACTAGAAGAAGCAAGAATTGCTGAAGCACAGTTGGTTAGCAAGATTCACATCATTGAACGAGCAAGTGTTCCTTCTTCTACTCATTCTCCAAAAATCCCAGTTGTGCTTGCAATTGCCACCGCTGTCGGCAGTATTTTAGCAGCCAGCATTGTCTTGCTTTTAGAAACTACTGACCGAACATTATACAGTGGGACAACGGTAGAACGGCGTTTACAGATTCCCTTCCTCACTGCGTTGCCAAAACTTCCCAATGGCAGTGAAACATTAGGAGAAATGCAGGCATTTTTAGAAAATGGCGCATTATACGAACCCTACCGACGTCTTCTTAAACAACTGGAGTCATCGAGTTACAAACGGTTAAAAGTCGTTGTGGTGACGAGCGCGATCGCGCAAGAAGGGAAATCACTGGTTGCTTCTCACCTCGGAGCAGTGGCGGCCATGCTATCGAAAAAAACGCTAATTATTGATGGCCATCTACTGCAACCCAAACAACATCATTGGTTTGATTTGGAAGTGCAACCAGGATTAACGGACACTGTCACTGACAAATTCAGTTTAAGCAAAGCCGTTCAATCTACTGACATTGAAAACCTCTCTGTTTTGGCGTCTGGCATTTCAACTGCGAATTCCTGCATGGTGATGGAATCCCCCGCAATGGAAACCATCATTCAAGAAGCCTCAATGGAGTACGATTTCGTCATTATTGATACGTCGCCAGCAACCGCCAGTTATGATGCTTATACCTTAGATAAATACAGCGATGGCTTGTTGCTAGTCACCCAACCGTTATACACGCCTTTGAATCTGCTAGAGGAAACTGTCGCTGAGTTGAAGAAAAATCGAACTTCCATCATTGGTTTTGTCACCAATAACACCGATGAGAAACAACAACCGTTAACGCGCGATCGCGCTCAATCATCAGCATTAGTAAGTTTGAATCACAACTAATAACAACAGCCATCAACTGAGTCAGGAAAGTCATCAACAATGAGAGTCAATCGTTTTGGCCGCCCTGGCTCCCCTGTTTCTTTGACTGTGGGAGTTATGGGTGCTGGTGTGGGATTAGCCATCGGAATCTTAGCAGGACTCCAACCTCTCCTCTTATTTTTGGGGATTTTTGCAATTGTTGTCTTAATCTGCTTCTTTAATTATTTCGAGCAGACGGTACTGGGATTATTAATTTTACGCAGTTCCCTGGATATTTTCTCCGCGCAGCAACTTCCTGCTGTATTTGCCATTGGGGTTGATGCCTTAACCCTACTTTATGTGGCACTGAGGTTGTTATTAGGACAAAGAGTCACAACGGATAAGTTTTTTTGGTTCTTTGCCGCTTGGGTTGCCACTCAGGGGTTGTGGGTCATTCTTTTGCCATTGGGAGGATTAGGATTAGACGGTTCCTATTTGTCAGATGGGATACGGGAATGGCTCCGTTTGTTTTCCTGGTTAATGATCTATCTATTGGTCATGCAACTGAAGGAACGCATTCATCCCGAAAAATTAGTTTCCTATCTGTTTCTGAGTCTAGTTATTCCCCTTGCAGTGGGATTTGTCCAAGTTGTCTTACCGGCTTCCCTACTTCCTTCCTTTCTCATCTATGGCGGCGATAGCGATACTTCCCTGACTTACGAAGTTGGAGCCCGCCTCAATGGAACCCTAGGTCATCCCAATAGTTTTGCCACTTTCCTACTATTTTTTATTGCTCTCACCTGCTGGAAATTGGGTCACGCGAAGCGACGCTTGCCCTGGATTATTTTGCTATGCTTACTGGCTTTCTTTTTGGTTAGTACCAAAGCGATTTTTATCCTCGCCATGCTCTGCATATTTCTAGCAGTTTTAATTGTTCCAAGATTGAGCTTGCCAAAGGTAGTTGCTTCCCTAATATTTCTGGCCATTGTCTTAGCAATATATGCCAGTACCGAATATGGAAGGGAACGGCTCATTTCCGTTACTGGAACCCCTTTGCTCAATCCGGAAATTAGCTTATCAGATTCGATTCTTTTATCTTGGTCTGATAATAATAGTTTTAATTGGCGAATTGCTCAATGGACTTTTTTGCTCCAATCCTGGACAAATTCTCCATTACTGGGTTTTGGTTTAGATACCAGTCCTTACCTTAGTGTTTTAGAAAATTATGCCCATAATGATTATATTCGTGCTTTAGTTGAAACTGGCATTATTGGTTTCCTGACCTTTTTAGTTTTTTTAGGAGCACAATTTATTTATCTAGTGCATTGCTTAAATTCACCCAACTCAACCCATAATCAACGTCGTTTATGTACGGTTTTAATTGCCCTACTAATTGCAGTGACTATAGGAATGTTTACAGATAATATTTGGAGTCATACAGCGTTTTTCTTTTATTGGTGGACAATGTTCGCGATCGCGGGTTGGAATTGGAATAAAAAGAGTTATTTAATCAGTAATTAAAATAATTTTGACTCGTATAAGAATCGCCTAATTATTGTATTTTGAAAGGATAACAGAAATATGTCTGTCAAAATTCCACGCAACGAAACTCGAACATTTGAACAAATCAAAAAACACTACGAACTCGAAAAAAAATTAGCAAAACAATTGCTGAGTGCCAATAAAGAGCAAAGAAAAGATTTAT
This sequence comes from Halothece sp., assembly GCA_042218725.1. Lineage (GTDB taxonomy): Bacteria > Cyanobacteriota > Cyanobacteriia > Cyanobacteriales > Rubidibacteraceae > Halothece. The sequence goes on from JBDGQV010000147.1 coordinate 23,244, forward strand.
ATACTTTACTTTATAATGAGTTATTTCAAAAAATTCCTGAACATCCTCAACTCCAACAGAAGAATAATGCCAATGCTTCTGCCCAAGCAGTGGCTCGTAAAATGCGTTTAATCAATCAATATTTAAAGCCTGATTCGATTTTTATGGAGTTAGGTCCTGGCGATTGTCAATTATCATTAACCATAGCAAAACAAGTCAAACAAGTATATGCCATTGATGTTTCTTCAGAAATTGTCGAACATATTGATACCGTCAAAAACTTTGATGTAATTATATCTGATGGCTGTACGATTCCCGTTCCAGAAAATACAGTTACTGTTGCCTATAGCAATCAACTTATGGAACATTTACATCCCGATGATGCGCTAGAACAACTGCAAAATATTTATCAAGCTTTAGCAGTGCAAGGATATTATATTTGTATCACACCTAATCGGCTATGTGGCCCTCATGATGTCTCTCAATATTTTGATGAAGTGGCTACCGGCTTTCATTTAAAAGAATATACCATCACTGAATTATCTGAGCTTTTTTATCAAATAGGCTTTCGTAAATTAGAGGCTTATATTGGCGGTAAAGGATTTTATCGAAAATTCCCTTTATCGCTTCTAAAACAACTGGAAACCTGGTTAACGCAATTGCCAAATCGAACTCAAAAAAAAATAAGTAAAACGTTACCATTAAGAGCTTTATTAGGAGTAATATTGGTTGCTCAGAAATAAAGATAATTTAACAATTGATATCAAAAACGAACATTTCCTACTTGAAGTTTTCAATTTAAGACCATGATACCTAAAGTTTCTGTAATTATTCCGGCTTATAATGCAATGCTGTTTCTGCCAGAAACAATCAATAGTTTACGACAACAAACCTTTACTGATTTTGAAGTCATTATTGTTAATGATGGCAGCTCTGATGACATTGAGGAGTGGGTTTTGCAGATAGATGATCCCCGAGTGAAACTCATTTCTCAAACAAATAAAGGTTTAGCAGGAGCAAGAAATACAGGGATTGCCCATGCCAAAGGCGAGTATTTAGCATTTCTAGATGCTGATGACTTGTGGCACCCAACAAAGTTAGAAAAGCAAGTCCGTTGTCTGGAAGAAAATCCGGAAGTCGGTTTGGTTTATTCTTGGGTGGCTTTAATAGATGAGCAAAGCAAGTTAACAGGAAGAATATTGAAAAGTACTGCAGAAGGCAATGTTTGGAAAACTTTAACGCAATGGAATATTGTTGGCTGTGGAAGTGTCGCCGTCGTGCGTTACTGTTGCTTTCAAACTTGTGGAAAATTTGATGAGCATCTAGGTTCCCACGTTGAAGATTGGGATATGTGGTTGCGGATTGCAACTTGTTATCACTTTCAAGTCATTCAAGAACCCTTAGTGTATTATCGGCAACACGCAACAAGTACTTCCAAAAATTTGGAAGCGATGGCAAAAAGTTATGAAATGGTCATTGAAAAAGCTTTTGCCGCTGCTTCTCCTGCTCAACTTCTGCTCAAATCAAGAAGCTATGGTTCTGTGAATTTATGTTTAGGTTGGATCGCGCTGCAAAATAACCAGAAAAGTTATCAAATCGCCCAGCATTATCGTCAACAAGCCCTAAAACATTTTCCTCAGCTAATCTTTTCTAGAGAATATCTGCGTCTTAGCTTCGCGATCGCGCTTATGCGCTGGTTTGGTCCCGATGGTTACCAGAGGTTTATCTCGCTTTTTCAAAGGATGCGCCGCCGGCGTACTAAGGCTTCTAAACCGCGTCTATTGCCTCAAAAATCTTAGGGACAATCCCGGATCTAAATAACAGTCCTAGTGAAATAATTGGGAACAAATTAGAGATCAATTTTGGAAATCTATTCGCTTTCATCCAGTTATTTTTTATTTTAAAAACTTATCAATGATGGGGTTAAAAATATGAAACCAAATCTAGCTATTTAAAACATTTTTACATAGTTGCCAACCTTTAAACTGCTACAACTTAAGGATAGTGAATGTTAATTAGGAGAGTGAAAAAATATCTATCTGGCACCTATATCCACAACGTTGGTTGGATGGCTGGTGCCGAGATAGCTCATCGTTTTATCCGTTTAGCAAGCACCGTAATTTTAGCACGCGTATTTACGCCAGAAGACTATGGATTGATGGCAATGATCTACACCATATTTGATTTTTTCCAAGTGTTTACGATGAGAGGCGGCGTTGGTGCGAAAATCATTCAGGCAGATGATCAAGATGTCTACGAAATCTGCAATACAGCTTACTGGCTAAACTGGATTTGTTGTGTCTTGCTTTTTATTGTTCAATCTCTGGCGGCCCTAGTTCTTTCTTATTTTTCAGAGGGGCGCCCTCTCGCTCTCCCCTTATTTGTTGTTGCCTTTATTTATCTAACATATCCCCTTTTTGCCATTCATTTAACCTTAATTGAACGTGAGAATCGATTCAAAGCAACAGCAATTTGCAATGTCAGTGCTTCTCTCGTTGCGAGTACCATTACGGCAAGCTTTGCCTTGATGGGAATGGGAATTTGGTCAATTGTTTGTTCGCTGATCTCAATGTTTCCGGTATGGATTATTCTGGCTTGGAAGTTTCATCCCTGGAGACCTCCTCTTCGCTTTAATATAAACCGATGGCGAGAAGTTGTCGGCTTTGGCAGCAGTTTGTTGATGAATGAACTATTAAACAAACTTCGTACCAACATCGATTATTTAATTGTCGGTCGATATCTTGGCGTACAAGCACTAGGACTATATTACTTTGCTTTTAATGCCGGTTCCGGGATTACCACCAGTCTCCTAAATACATTTATGTCTCCGATGTATCCTTATATTTGTGCGGTCAAAAATAATTATTCTGAATTTAAAGAAAGATACTTTAAAAGCCTGAAAAAAGTAACGTTTATTTTAGTACCAATTATTTTATTGCAAGCTAGTTTAGCACCCATATATGTCCCGATTGTTTTTGGTGAAAAATGGGTAATTGCAATTCCCGTCTTAATTCTCATTTGTTTGTCTGTCATTCCCCTGATATACAATTGGGCGGCTGGTTTATTACTCAACTCAATTAATAAACCAAAAATTCCAGTTCAAGTCAGTTTAGTCTCAACGACTATTTTTATTATTTCTCTATTGATTGTCGTCAAATATGGTATTGTTTGGGTGGCAGCTACTGTCCTTTTGAATCAAGCAGTTGTCTCATCTATTTTTACAATTTGGATGAACAAATTTGCTTTACAGGAAAAACATTTTTTAAGATATAAGATCTAATTTTATCGAGCTTTTCGTATTTATTATTTATAATTTTATCGAATTTGAAACAAACTGTAATCGATTCGTTTGAGGAGTGTTATATGTCAAAAATCTCTGTTATTATTCCTGCTTATAATGCGGAACAAACCATTCAAGAAACAATTGAATCCGTGCAAAAGCAAACTTTTTCTGATTTTGAAATCATTATTATTAATGATGGATCGACAGATGGAACTCTAAATATTATTGAACAAATAGACGATCCTCGTATTAAATGTTTTTCTTATCAAAATGGGGGGATTGCTACGGCTCGCAATCGAGGAATATTACAGGCAAAAGGAGACTATATTGCTTTTTTAGATGCTGATGACTTATGGACTGAAGATAAACTAGAATTGCAATTAGCTGCGTTACAAAACAATCCAGAAGCAGGGGTTGCTTATAGCTGGACTTATTACTATTTTAGCGATCGTACCAATCAAGTTATCGTGCGAAGTAACCCTGTCAATTTTACTGGTAAAGTTTACCATCAGTTACTCATTAAAAATTTTCTTAACAGTGGCTCTAATCCGCTAATTCGTCGAGAAGCAATTGAATCAGCAGCAGGATTTGATTCGACTTGTACTCCCTGCGAAGACTGGGATTTTTATCTACAATTAGCATCCTCTTGTGTTTTTACTGTCGTTCCCAAATATCAAATTTTTTATCGTCAATCTTCCAATTCTGCCTCGTCTAAAATGCAAGCTTTGGAAAGAGCAAATTGGATAACGATTCAGAAAGCTTATCAAGCTGCTCCCCCTCAACTTCAATATTTTAAATCTCAAACTTTAGCTCAATCCTATCTTTATTTTGCAACACAATATCTCAAACAAGGCGACAATTTTGAGGCAGTGAATAAAGCCGGTGAAAAATTTTGGATGGCAATCCGTTTGTATCCAAAATGTTTATTAGAAAATCATACTTTAAGTTTAATTAAGGGGCTAAGTATCACTTTGCTCAAGGGATCAAGCCTCAGTTTGATCAAGGAATTAATGAAACAGTGGATATTTATCTTTCTCAAGCCTGTTAACTTCGGTAAAAGTTGAAATGATTAACTCGCTGAATTGCCGGTTGATGATTATCTGCAAAAATGCACAATCGTACTGGTTATCACTGATCATTTGTTCTGATGACGCGATTAGCCTTAGGCTTAGTGCCGGAGACACATCGCGCTCCGTTTAATCTTCAAACAGATCATCAAATTCAGACTTCAATTCCCGTGCCATCAAGGCTTTTACCGCTTGTTGCGGCGTTGATTTTCCCTTCAAGAGGCGATAAACTTGCGCCGAGATAGGAATGGGGATTTGTTCATGGCGAGCGAGTCTAACCAAAACTTGGGTCGTGTTAACCCCTTCTGCTGTTCCTTCTAGGTTATCAACAATTTCTTCTAAGGTTTGACCTTGGGCTAAGCGATAACCCACTTGATAGTTTCGGGAAAGGGGACTGTCACAGGTAGCTAGCAAGTCGCCTAAACCGGATAAGCCAAAGAAGGTTTCTGTGGAGGCACCAAGGGTTGTTGCTACCCGAATCATTTCCGGAAGGGCGCGAGTGAGGAGACCTGCTTTGGCATTGGTGCCTAGATTTAAACCATCACAAACCCCAGCCGCGATCGCGATAACATTTTTTAAGGTTCCGCCCAATTCTGTGCCAATGGGATCATTATTAATATAGACCCGAAAGGTTTCACAGGCAAACATTTCTTGGGCCGCTTCCGCTGCTTGTTGATTTTCACTGGCCATGACCGTCGCTGCCGGGAGGTTTTGTTGAATTTCTTTTGCTAAATTGGGACCTGATAAGACCACAATGGGGTGATTGGGAAATGCTTCTTTCCACAGTTGCGAAGGGGTGTGGGTGGTTTCCGTATCTAACCCTTTGGTGGCCGTAACAATAATTGTAGATTCAGGAATCCCGATGGTTTTAACGCGATCGATAATCGAATTGACCCCTTTCATCGATACCGCAGAGAGGATAATTTCGGCGTCTTTAATCACTGATTCCAGACTGGCTTCACCATGTCTTGACCACAAACGAACATGATGATCGCTGCGTTCAGCCACATCAGCTAGGGTTGATCCCCAGGCCCCAGCACCAATGACTGTGGTAATTTTTTGGGAATTTGGGTTCGGTTCGGTAAAATCAGTTTGTTGAGTTTTTGCGTTAACCATTGGCTTAATCCGTAATTATGTCTTATCGCAATCCAGTACCGACGGTTGATATTATTATTGAGTTGCGCGATCGCGCCCATCGACCGATTGTTTTAATCGAACGAAAAAATCCACCCTTGGGTTGGGCCATACCGGGCGGTTTTGTTGACTATGGAGAATCGGTAGAAACCGCCGCTAAACGGGAAGCCTATGAAGAAACCAGTTTAGAGGTGGAACTCATTGAACAGTTCCAAGTTTACTCAGATCCCCAACGAGATGCGCGTAAACATACCCTTAGCATCACTTTTTTAGCAACAGCAGTTGGGATGCCCCAAGCCGCCGATGATGCCAAAAATTTAAGTATTTTTTCTCTTTGGGAACTTCCCGAAAACTTATGTTTCGATCATCATAAAATTTTAACAGATTATCGCCATTATCGAGATTACGGGTTTCGCCCCAACTTAATTGGTTTTTTCACTGGCCGATAAACTTGATAGTTAATGTTGGGAAAAATATTATCAATTTTTTCCAGTTTTTCTAGCCAATTGCGATCCAGAGTTCCTTGGGCAAGATCATTATAAATTTTATTAAACCGCTTTAAATGAGAGCGCGTTCGCCGGTTCGCATAAGGAACCATTGTCCCCGTTCGCATAATAAATGCCCAATCTGAAGACTGTGCCAACAGCAATTCCCGAGCTGCTTGATTCAACGCCCGTTCTTCCCACTCATCTTGGGCATCGCGCTGACTCAACTCAATCATCCGTTCCGTTGCTTCATGCAAATGGGGGTAAATCCAAGCATTCGCCTCATTCACCCAATACTCATGAAACCCTTTATAGCCCCAACTCGACTGAGACGGCTTACAGACCTGTTGCACCGGTTGCTGACGCAAATAATCCGCTAAATGGGTCATTTGATAACTACTTTGGTCATACCAGCACTTGCGAATCACATAATCTAAAAACCATGGCCCTTCATACCACCAGTGACCAAATAATTCCGCATCATAAGGGGAGACCACTAAGGGTTCGCGTTGCATAATCCCCGCTAAATGTTCAATTTGTCGTTCGCGGTTAAACACAAAATTCCCCGCATGTTCCGCGGCTTTTTCCTGGGCCCAATACGGATCGTATAACTTCTTCTCCCCAAGCCCAGCATTGCGGCTGGTAATTTTATGATATTTAATCCCGGTATTTTTCCGTTGTCCATTCGGTAGAATATAGGGTTTAATATATTCATATTCGGCTTCCCAGCCTAAGTCCTTGTAAAATTCGCGATAAACCGGATCGCCGGGATAACCTACTTGGGATGACCAAACTTGCTGGGAAGACTCATGATCGCGGCCAAACGCCGCCACCCCAGTTTCCGTATAAATAGGCGCATAAGTGCCATAGCGAGGGCGAGGACTGGCATAAAGCAAGCCATGGCCATCCATCAGGAAATAGCGTAACCCAGCGTCGGCTAAGAATCGTTCCAAGCCATCATAATACGCACATTCCGGCAGCCAAATTCCCCTCGGGCGACAACCAAAATTTTCTTCATGGTGTTCGCAAGCGATATTAATTTGCGCCCGTACCGCTTCCGGATACATCTTCATTAAGGGAAGATAGCCATGAGTCGCCGCCGAGGTAATCAGGTCGATGTTTTGACTATCTTGAAACTGTTTGAAGGCGCTAACCAGATCCCCTTGATACTTTTCCCAAGTCTGGCGCACTCGGGCAAACTGATCAACATAATGCTGGGCTAGATACTGAAGATGGCCATGATTCCGGTTATTGTCAATTTCTTTGGCAGCCAGTTCTTGTAATTGCGCTAAGTGTTTGTCATAGCGTTCTTGCAAAAACGAATCCCGCAACATTGACACCAAAGGCGGTGTCAGGCTCATACTGAGTTTAAACTCAATCCCATCCTGCTTTAACTTCTCAAAGGTTTGCAATAGAGGAATATAGGTTTCCGTAATCGCTTCAAAGAGCCATTCTTCCTCTAAGACATAGTCGCTTTCGGGATGTCTAACAAAAGGTAAATGAGCGTGTAAAACCAGGGCAAGGTAACCAAGAGCCATAAGTGATTGTTCGGATAACGGGTCAGGACACTACAATTCTATCTTTAATCGTGCCAGTCAATAGGCTATCCTTGCCGAGATGCCAATTGCCTCAATCCTGATACTTGGTGTCCCATGGGGAGGAGTGATCCCCCTCCGGAAAACGTTTCCTTAATAAGATAAAGCAAGACGGGAATTGAGGGTAATGTCCAAGTCTTCGTTGGGATCAATGGAAATCACTTCCGCTTCTTCTTTTCCGAGAAGCAATCCGCTTAAAGCGCCTAAACCAGCGCCTCCTAACACTTCCTCAGTGGCAATGGCTTTATCGCCAGTAATTCCCGCAATCACACTTGCTGCGGCTGCGCCAATGGCTGCTCCTTCTAAAATATCGCCAGCACTAGCGCCTTTATTAATGGTTTCCCGGCGGGTGATCACTTGGGAACTGGCATTAATGCTTTGAGAAGAGGCGCCTGGGATTTTTAATTCTTGGGCCACAAAGCGCGATCCATTGCCAGCAGGGCGAATTTCTCCCACTAATTCACTGCCGTAAGGAATCAAGATTCTGCCGGAGTTATCTTTGATATTGGCAGCAATTTTGAGGGTAACGGGAGCCGTTTCATCAGGCAAAACCACAATTTTTTCCGCTTCGTCATACCGCACGGGAAGGGAAACGCCAGAGGGAATGGCAACGCGACGCTGGGCTTGTACAAACTCATCATCTGTCCCTAGAAGTTGGGCAGATGCTGGCGTTGATGATAAAAGGAGAGGGGTTGTTATCCCCATCCCTAGCAAAAGTGAGAGAACCGTTGATGTTCCTCGTTTCAGCAAAGAAAATTGAGACATTTCATCTTTCCTCCAATCTCTCACTTGCTAAAGACAGGGAATGGTTTATTAAAGTTCCTGTTAAACTAAACCGGCTCGCTGACAAATGACAGCAAAGGCAGTCGCAATCGCTGTAATCAGCAATCCCATCCAGGGCGATTGCCCTTGACTGACGGCAAAGGAAGTTACCGTTCCGGCACCAATGCCAGCAATGGCAATTGTACTTAACAGGTCATTATTAGAAGAACGATTCATTTTTTTTAAAAAAGGAATTCATATACTAGTTTCAAATTAACAACAGGACCTTGTTTTCCCAAGACAAGGGGACTGATTTTTAACCAACTTTTAGCCTTTCTATACGTTTTTTAATAATTTGCTTAAGATTCTCTCCAAATTTTTTGAGTTTTTTCTGGCGAAACAAAACTGTTCGCGCATAAAATGCCGGAGGCGGCAACCGCAGGAACGCCAATCCCAGGCAGGGTACTATCGCCAACTCGATAAAGTCCGGAAATGGGCGTTTTGTAACCGGGAAACAGCCCTTCTCCCGCCCGAATCGCGGGTCCATAGGTTCCCTGATAACGTCGCAGGTAATGGGCGTGCGTCAGAGGAGAACCAATGAGTTCTAAAGTTACGCGATCGCGCACATCGGGAATAATTTTTTCCAGTGCCCGATATAAGGATTCTGCTTTGGTTTGTTTTCTTTTCTGATAGGAATCATCCCGTTGCCATCCCGGATACGGTTCTAAGGTATACGCATGAATCAAATGCTGCCCGGCAGGGGCAAGACTGGCATCCCAAACCGTGGGAATGGAAATCATGCAAGTATTCCCAGGAGTAGTAATATCTTGGTTGCTATCGTGAACCACCACATGATGACCATTTAAATGTTCTAATCCCTCAGCGCGAATGCCCAAATGCAGGTGCATAAAACTATCAACCGCAGGGGTATCAAGACTGGCTTGTCGGTAAGAGGCGGGTAAATCCTCCGGTTGCAATAATTGGCCGTAGGTATCCCAAATACTGGCATTGGAGATAACAATGGGGGCTTGCAGGGTTTCGCCATTGCGCAACTGCACGCCCTTAGCTTGGCCATCAGAGACTAAAATTTGTTCTACATGGGCATTGAGCCGCAATTCGCCGCCCCAGCGTTTGAGACCCCGAACTAAGGCATTAACAATAGCACCGCTGCCTCCGACGGGGTATTCCACACCGACGCGGGCACGTTCGCCCAACATAAACGCCACTTCCGGCGCGATCGTGCCATCAGCCTTTAAGCCGGACAGTAAGAAACATTCTAAATCAATTAATCGTTTCACCCACCGATCTTGTACCGTTTTGTTTCGAATATCTCCCACCGAGGCACCGAATTGGGGCAATTTCGGGAGTGCTTGCAATAAAGCAGGGAAATACTTGGGGAATAAAACCTGTAATATTTTCCAATCTGCGCGCAATTCGATTGGGGGAATCCCGTTTAGACTGTCATAGAGACCTAGCATTTCGGCAACAAAGGCTTGATATTCTTTTCCCCCTTGCGCTGTTATTTTCGCAATTTCCTGACAATAGCGGTCATTATCTTGATAGGCTCGAAACGTGCCTTCTGGAAAATGAAATTCTCCGAGGGGATCATAGGGAACCGTTTCTAAAGACTCCCCTAGCACTGTTAGAATTTGTTGCAGCGGATTTAAACTATTAGTGTGAGACCCAATGCCAGCATAAAAAGAAGGTCCCGAATCAAAGGTAAATCCCTTGCGGGTAAAACTGTGGGCCGCCCCGCCGGGAATGCCATGACTTTCACAAATTAAAACCTTATAGCCATAGCGGGCTAATAAACTGCCAGCAGTGAGTCCCCCAATGCCACTGCCCACGATAATCACATCTAGCGTCATTGTTTACTCTCTTTTTGTGCCAATTCTGATGCAACGACGACAAATTACCAGTTGGGCTTTGTCCCTTGCGATCGCGATCGCGGGCGGTTTCCAAGCGTCTGTCGAAGCAACGCCGGTTCCCGCTTCTTCCGATTCTAATTCAGAAACCATTGCTTGGTCACTCAGCCCGGAACATCAATCTGCTGTGGTAACCTTATACGGGGCAGGGGGCAAAGGCACCGGCAGCATTATCAAAGCCAGCGGCCTTGTTCTCACCAGTGCCCATATTATTACTGATGCTCATGGCAAAAAAGTGAGCGTGGTCATGAAAGATGGCACTCAATACCCCGGTAAAGTCATTGCAACCGATCAGGAGCGCGATCTGGCGCTAGTGAAAATCCTCAGCCGCAAGACTTTCGCGACCTTGCCCCTAGCTGATACCAACAGTTTAGACAAGGGAGAAACCGTTTATGCCTTGGCGGATCCCTTTGCATCCTTAGAAGACTTTACAAGCGGGAAACTCCGCAACATGAAACAAGCGCAAAACATTTATACTGATATTGTCTTGAGTCCTGGAGATTCTGGGGGACCTTTACTCAATTCCCAGGGAGAAATTATTGGCGTCAATCGCGCCACGCTCAGCTTGGAAAGTTCTGATCAAAAAACAACTTTGGGATTAGCGACGCATATTGCTGCGGTATATCAGTTTCTGCAACAAGCCCAATCGCAAACCAATACTCAAGGGCAGGAAACTCCTGCAACCAACAGCGTCAACTTAGGCATTACCGTTGCACCGGATACCTTAGAAATTATTAAAATTGAACCAAATTCCTTAGCGGATCAATGGGGATTACAACCGGGCGATCAATTAGTCGCTTATAATTATCACCATTTGGATAGTTTAGAACCCCTAAAAGAATTTCTAGCCACTAATCCCTCAGAAGTTTTATTATTTTTGCGACGAAATGATTATTTAGTGCGGGTGCGACGGAAACTTTAATCAACCCCCTAGACAGGTTTGCTTTGACACTCCCTAACCCGCTTACGCTGAGGTTAGGGATTCTTCATTCTGCGA
>JBDGQV010000148.1:0-17014 GCA_042218725.1 Halothece sp.
GTAAAATCAGTGGGTAGAGGCGCGATCGCGCACAGTCTTTCTTCAGTAACAGGATGGTTTAAACACAAGCGTCTGGCGTGCAACACTTGCCCGGATAAATTCACCCCTAAGGAATGACCGGAACTATACACCGGATCGCCGACAATGGGATGTCCCATGGCACTGCAGTGAACTCGGATTTGATGGGTGCGCCCAGTTTCTAATCGAAACAGCAACAGGGTATAATTGCCCAAACGCTCTTCCAGTTGCCAATGGGTAATCGCGGGTCTGCCGCCTTTTTCCACTACCGCCATCTTTTTGCGGTCAACGGGATGACGGCCAATGGGCAGTTCAATGGTTCCTTCTTTGCCTTTAGGCGATCCATGCACTAGACCTAAATATTCTCGCTGTGCTGTTTTGGCCTGAATTTGGGCTTGCAAATGCTGATGGGCGAAATCGGTTTTAGCAACGACTAAGGCACCGCTGGTTTCTTTATCGAGTCGATGAACAATGCCGGGACGTTCCACGCCGCCAATGCCTGCTAAATGATCGCAGTGGGCAAGCAAGGCATTGACCAAGGTTCCCGTTTCATTGCCGGGGGCAGGATGCACCACTAACCCCGCCGGTTTATTGACAATAATGAGATGCTCGTCTTCATAGAGAACGTCGAGGGGAATGGGTTCCGGTTCTAAACTCAACGGTTGCGGTGGCGGAATGACAAGAAAAATCGTATCTCCAGCATGTACTTGATGTTTCTTGTCAGTGCAAACCACTCCATTGACTTGCACCTGGTTTTGTTCAATTAAGGTTTGGAGGCGCGATCGCGATAAGTCCGGCAACTGTTTAGCAAGGGCGCGATCGAGCCGTTGTTTATCTTGATCAACTGTGACTTGTCGATGTTCCCAGTGAGTCACTTATTTTTTCCTAGAACCGGTGTACTCTTGTTCTTGGGCTTGAGAATCGCTTGCTGAAGCCCCTGCCATAGCGCGTTCCAGCCGCAATTTTTCCATATACACTTGTAAGTCGTCTCCCACTTTACCGGCTAATAAGAAACAGCCCAGCAAGTTGGGAACCGACATGGCAATCAGCATGATATCGCTAAAGTCGAGAACAGGGCCGAGATTAATCACCGAACCGAGAAAGACAAACACAATAAAGATGACCTTATAAACCAGGGTACTGGCTTCCCCGAAAAGATACATCCAAGCTTGTTCCCCATAGTAACTCCAGGAAATAATATTGGAAAAGGCAAATAGAATGACTGCAATGGCTAACACCGTGGGAAACCAATCTACGACTGTACCAAAGGCAGCCGCTGTCAGTTGAATGCCGCTGGCTTCTCCCGCTGCAAAGCTTTTATAAACCCCAGTAATGACAATGGAAATTGCGGTTAAATTACAGATAATCAAGGTATCCACTAAGGGTTCAATGGAAGCGACAATCCCTTCTCTAACCGGTTGATCATTGCGAGTAGCCGAGTGCGCGATCGCCGCGGAACCAATTCCTGCCCCATTGGAAAAGGCAGCGCGACGAAAGCCTTGCACAATGACTCCCACAAGACCGCCTTGGATGGCAGTGGGAGAAAATGCCCCTTGTAAAATAATGCCAATGGCTTCGGGAATAATTTCCCAATTGCTGAGAATAATCCAGAGACAACCGGTAATATAGAACAAAACAACAATGGGCACTAAACGGCTGGTAACAATACCGATGCGACTAATGCCGCCAATGATGACCACACCCACAAGCAATGCCAGGATTAACCCATAAAACCAGCTGCGATCGTCAATAAAGGGCAAAACGCCCGCAAGAGCGGCATAAGACTGATTTGCCTGGAACATATTGCCCGCGCCAAAGGCCCCTAACACACAAAAAATGGCAAACAATACGCCTAAAAAGGTTCCCAGAGGGCGCAATCCCAGTTCTGCCAGTCCACTGGAGAGGTAGTACATGGGACCGCCGGCAACACTGCCATCAGGCTTAACTTGACGATATTTTTGGCCCAGGGTACATTCCACAAATTTACTGGACATCCCTAAGAAGCCGGCAATACTCATCCAAACCACAGCACCGGGTCCTCCCATTTGAATGGCAATGGCTGACCCGGCAATACTTCCTAAACCAACTGTGGCCGAAAGTGCAGTGGAAGCGGCTTGAAACGGCGAAACTTCTCCTTCTTGGTCATCGTCATCTTCACTGCTGCTTTGGTATTTGCCCGTGAGGACGGCAAGGGCATGAGTAAACCCGCGCAGATTAATAAATCCCATCCGAAAGGTAAAGTAAACCCCGCCGATGATTAACCAAAGGACAATAATAGGAAGACCAAAGATGGGAAAAAAGAAAATCGTTTTCAAAATCTCAACAAAATCAGCAAAGGCTTGATTCAGTTGCGTAAAAATACTCGGATTTTCTGGAGCGGCGAGCAGTAAACGATGCAGTTGCTCTGAATAATTAAGATTGATATTCATAATGAATGTTGCTTTTAGTGATGATTTTACTATTGGTATTTGTTGATACGATTTTGACGCTAAACAGTTAATTTAGTCCGATTTATTATTGCTTAGACTTCGTTAAAGGTCAGGGTCGTCAGCATCATTTGCTTTGTTCTTTTCCCGCATTGTTGATAGATCATTCTCTATTATCTCCCATGATTCCTCGATTGTCGATTGAATACGAACCGCAGGAGCGATAAGTTCGGTATAACCAGTTCAACAACTGGACTAACATGATCAGTTTTTGCCATTTTTGCTTTAAGGCGGCATATTTTTGACGAAAGACTAGGGACTGATATTCTCTTTGGCGAAAATTGAGAAACGTTAATTTTAGAAAAAGGGGAGTTTTTTTTTCTAGTTTTTCGAGAGTATTTGCAAACTGTTTTAATGCTTTTCTAAGTTGTAATAACTTCCAAACTAAATAACAGTTAAAAATAACAATTAAGCCATTGCAAATCAGAACAAAAATGAACATCCGTTGGAAATTAATAATTGCTTGTTATTGGTATTGATTGTGAGTTAAACCAATCGCCAATAACCGGTCGCCAAATGTTAATTAATTTTCGATCGTTTTAAGGAGCGATGGATCGGCATCAGCTCGTTAAGGACGTGTTATCGACACTGGCTTGTTCTGCTAAAACATAGTCAGGAATACAGTTCTCGGTCATATAATGATGATAGTGTTGGGTTGCCTCTTCTAACTGTTGCTGACTCCAGCCGCAGTAGTTCTGGAGAACATCCTTGACCACTGGTAACACATCTAAGCCATAATTTAACTGCATGGCAATGGTGGTTCGACGACGCAGAATATCGACTAAGGTGTGAGCAAATTCTTGACGGACCGCATAGACAATTTGCGCTTTAATATCGGGTAAATGAGGGGTGATTGGTTCGGCTAAATTGGGGGACTCATCAATTAATTTCAATACTTCAATTGCTCTTGCTCCATAGAGGGTAAATAAATGATTTAAAGTGAAAAGAGAAACGCGATCGCGATATTGGGCGACAGTTTCTGTCACGCGTTCATCACTGGGAACAATGGCACCGGGAAAGGGCGTTTTTAAGGTGGGAGAGGCTACAACAGTGCGGTTTTGTTTTTGACAGACTTCATCCACCAGTTCTGCCCCGACATGGCGAAAGGTGGTTAATTTTCCCCCAATGAGAGAAATTAAGTTATTGACGCCTTCCGAGTGATGGTCATGGATAATATGTTTGCGAGTGACGCTGCCGGGTTTTTCTCCTTTGGAATAAGGCAGGGGACGCACGCCAGAGTAGGTAAACTTAACATCGTTGCGCGTCAGTTGGGCGCTGGGGATAATTAAATTGGTCTCCCGCAGCAGATAGTCAATTTCTTCATTATCCGCTTTCACTTGATCCAGATTTCCTTGGAAGGGCAAATCTGTCGTACCAATCAAATACATGCCCAACCAGGGAACAATAAAGAAGGGACGGCCATCGGATTTGGCTTCCACATAAAGAGCGGTATCCGGCGCCCCGGAAAAGGGCGGGACGATCACATGGCTGCCTTTGGTGCCGCCAATTTTGGGTTTTTCGCCAATGGGTACTTGTTCTTGGTTTTGTTGTCCCCGTCGACACACTTTGTCCACCCAGGGGCCACTGGTATTGACCACCACAGCGCGATCGCTGCCTTGAATGGTAAAGGTTTCCCCGCTTAAGCGATCTTGACACTGTAACTGGGTAATGCGCTCACCATTGCGAACTAATCCCGTGACTTCCGCATAATTCAAACAAGTTGCCCCAGCTTCTGTGGCAGCGGTAATGTTTTCCAAACAGAGACGTTCGGCATACACTGCTTGGCCATCATAATACTGCGCCCCGCCTTTTAACCCCTCTTGGTCAAGATAGCGGAAAAGTTGATGGAATTTTTCCTTGGGCAACATCCGATGGGAAGGCAGGGTTTTATCATAGCTAAAGAGATCGTAGAGCAACATCCCAGCTTGAATTTTCCAATAGGGGCGCGATCGATCGCCGTAAACCGGAACCGTTAGCATCAGGGGTTTGACTAAATGGGGGGCAGTGCGGAGTAAGACTTCTCGTTCTCGCAACGATTCCCGCACTAGGGAAAATTCAAAATATTCTAAATAGCGCAATCCTCCATGAATGAGGCGCGTTGACCAACTAGAAGTGCCTGCCGCATAATCCGATTTTTCCAGTAAAATCGTTTTAATACCCCGTAGAGCAGCATCGCGAGCTGTCGCCGCCCCATTAACGCCACCGCCAATAATAATTAAGTCATAGTTGGTGTTTTGAATGGTTTCCAAATCTCGCATTCTTTATTTCCTTGTCTCTCCTATTGATGTCTATTGCATTACTATTGATTCAGTTTAAGTGAGGCATTCCAATCTCTCAGCATTCCCAAGGAAGAAATTTCAGTGCCTTCCGGGTTGCCGTTGGAGAATTGAACCGTTTCAGAATCTACCATCTTCAGCCTAATCTTTCGACGACTAGCAAGACGATAACTGGCACAGACAAAACTGGAGACTCATTGGCAAGTGAAAACCAAGCTAGAAAAAGCACCCTATTCCACCGGTTGTTGAAATAAGATACATTTGGGAAGGAAACTTATGCTTTAACCTATGTTCTCTATTGATCTGACTTTGAAATATAGCCCAATTCCCATTACGGTTCAAAGAAAAGAATCTGACGATGCACAAGCGGTCTATCAAGATGTAATGAACGCGCTAAAGTCGGCCACGCCTCAATTGGTGGAATTAACCTGCGAGAAAGACCCGGAAAAAAAGGTTGCAGTGTTTAGTGACCAAATTAGTGCGGTCATTTTATCGCAAAAGGATGGAAGTTCTGCAGGACGCCCTGCGGGATTTTTCATGCAATCCTAAACTAATGGATCTCGCCTCATTGTGATCACTATCGGTTGGGTTCAGGGCAGCAACCCAACCTAATTCACTTAGCAACATTTCGTCACAAACATGGGACAACCCGCGATCGCGCTTAAAAATCTGACTTTTGCTTGGCAACCGCAACAACTGATATTAAAAGATTGTTCTCTGGAAATTCCTCGCGGTGAATTTTGGATGTTGTTGGGAAGCAATGGCAGCGGCAAATCCACGCTGTTGCGAATTTTGGCGGGAATGTTGAGTCCGCAAACCGGGGAATGTTATGTGGAACAGCCGTTAGGGTTTGTCTTTCAAAATCCCGATCATCAGTTAGTGATGCCAACTGTGGGGGCGGATGTGGCCTTTGGGTTGGTTTCCGAACAGCTAAATTGGACGCAACTGCGCGATCGCGTGCAAGAAGCCCTGAGTGCGGTTAATCTCGCCGGTTGGGAAAATCGACCGATTTATGCCCTCAGTGGGGGACAAAAACAACGGATTGCCATTGCTGGGGCAATTGCGCGGAATTGTCCAGTGCTATTATTAGATGAACCGACGGCTTTGCTGGATCCGGAAATGCAACAAGAGTTGGTGCAACAGGTGCGTTCCTTGGTGAAAGAGCGGGGAATCACTGCCCTCTGGGTGACTCATCGCTTAGAGGAGTTGGATTACAGCGATCGCGCTTTTATCCTGGAAGAGGGCAAAATCACTAAACAAGGTTCCCCTCAAGAGTTGAAAAACTATGTTACCTCGGTCACCAGTCACCAGGATTAATCAGCAAGGATGCGGCAACCAGGTTTGACTTCGGTCCAAAACCTTATACAGTAATAGCAAATGACACATCATTAACAACACAATTGCAGTTTGTGACATGGGGATTGATCGGCGTAAATTTCTACAACAAGCAGGATTAACCGTTCTCGCCTGGGGGGCCTACAGCGGATCACCGTTTGCTCTGAGTCCCAGTTTCAAAAGGAAACTTCATCATTATACTCAGGCCTTAGGGAGTTCCAGCAATCGGAAACTCGCGCTTTTAGTGGGGATTAATCAATATCGCCAAGAAACACCGCTCAAAGGCTGTGTGACAGATGTGGAAGAACAAAAAGAACTGTTGCGCTATCGGTTTGGGTTTCAAGACAACGACATTGTCACCCTCACCAACCAGTCTGCGACTCGGGAAAAAATTGTCAGCGCCTTCATTGAACATCTGATTAAACAAGCCCAACCCGGCGACGTTGTGGTGTTCCATTTCAGCGGCTATGGCGCCAAAGCAGAAATCCCTGCTTCCCAACAGCAAGCCAATCTTCCTCAATCGGTGAATGCCTTAGTTCCCAGCGATGGGAGTTCCGGACAATGGTTTCGCGACAGCCACTTCCTCCTAGAAAGCAGCTTAGCGACCTTAGCGCGATCGTTGTCCACCGATAAAGTTACCCTGGTGCTTGATACAAGCTATCTTGGGACCAATCAACAGTTGCAAGGCAATTTGCGCGTGCGTTCGGTGAAAAATTCCGGTCAGTTTTCCCTCAGCGAGGAAGATTTAAACTTTGCGCGAAGCCTAGAAGATCAATTCAATAACCTTTCCCCTTCCCTAGAAAATCTGCTCAAGCAAGAACAGAAGCTGCCAGGAGTTGTCATTACCGCAACCGGGCCGCAACAAATCGCCACGGAAACCGATTGGGGAGGATTTAATGCCGGGGTATTCACCCACACCTTAACCCACTCTCTTTGGGAAACCATCTCTGCCAGCAATGTTCAAATTTCCCTGACTCGCAGTACCCAAACCATTGAACGGCTATTAGGTCCCCAACAACAACCGCGCTTATTTGGCAAAGATCAAGGAACCACCATTGTTCCCTATTATGCCTTTTCCGATTTATTTGGCGCAGAAGGGGTCATTACCGGGGTGGAAAGCGATGGCAGCGTGAAACTGCGCTTATCGGGGATTCCCCCTGCCGTCTTAAAAGATTATGGCGTAAATTCTATATTATCGGTTCCGTCTCAATATGGCGACAGTTCTCAGTTGCAAGTGAAACTGAGCAGCCGTGACGGTTTAAATGGGAAAGCCCGGATGCTGCAACCGAGTGATACCGTAACAGTGGGACAAGGATTGCAAGAGGAAATTCGCGTCATTCCTCGCCATCCCGGCTTAATTGTAGCGTTTGAAGCGAGTTTAGGGCGTATTGAACGGGTTGATGCCACCAGTGCCTTTTCCAATGTGGGAGAAGTCTCTTCTGTGATTAGTGCTGGAGACGGAAGTGCCGACTATTTATTTAGTAAAGGGCAAGCCCTGCAAAGCAATCCGCCCATGAACAATATTGCCGACAATGGCTATGGTTTATTCTCTTTGGGTGGGATTCCCATTCCCAGTACCGTGGGATCCCAAACCGAAGCCGTGAAATCGGCTGTGATGCGCTTGGTGCCCACCTTAAAAACCCTATTGGCAGCGAAGTTATGCCGCTTAACCGTGAATGAGGGGTCATCCCGGTTAGGGTTGCGGGCTACCTTAGAAACCGTTTCCCCCATGGGAGAAATTACCCCTGTTATTAGCCAAGAGACCTTTCGCTATCGTCAAGGGAAAGAGTTTTTCTTTGATACGCAGTCCTTGCCCTATGCCTTGGCCGGTGCCTTTCCCCAAATTGCCAGCGGCAGTCGAATTCAATATCGTTTAAAAAATATCAGCGATCGCGATCTTTATTGTTTCTTATTCGGGGTCGATTCCGGGGCCAATCCCTTAGCATTTTATTTTCCCGATGCGTCTGCTGTGGTTGATCCTTCTCAAAGTACGAAACCGTTGCAACATCTCAAACTTTCCCCTGGGCAAACCCGTCTTGTTCCCAAAACTGAAGCATCTTATAAGTGGCAAATTCCTGGACCTGCGGGATTATCGGAAATGTATGTCATCGCAAGCTGTGAACCCTTCACCAAAACCTTAAAAGTGCTTTCCCAAATTTCGCAATCCAAAGGAGAAGGAGAACGGATCATTGATTTGCCCAATCCCTTAAACGTCGTCAAAGCCCTGCAAGAAGATTTGCAACAGGCAAGCCAAGTGTCTAGCGAGGTGACAGGGTCGGATAGCAGTGTTTATGCCTTAAATGTCAACTGTTGGGCAACCCTGAGTTTTGTGTATCAAGTTGTCTGAGAAGATCAACGCTTCCGTTTTAACTGCACCATAAAAAAGCCATCGCTATCGTGTTCGGTGGGAATCAGTTTTAACCAGCCTTCATCGGAGACGAAAGACAGGGCAGGAAAAGTCTCAGGAGGCGGTTCAATTTCCCACTGTGGATAATTGGTTAAAAACTTCTGAATGACATCTTCATTCTCTAAGGGGTTAATGGTGCAAGTGGCATAGACCATTGTGCCTCCTGGTTTCACCCACTTGGCGGCGCAACTTAAAATGTCCTGTTGCAACTCGGCTAACTCCACTAAGTTTTGTGGGGTTTGTCGCCAGCGTAAGTCA
The DNA here is from genome assembly GCA_042218725.1 of Halothece sp. Lineage (GTDB taxonomy): Bacteria > Cyanobacteriota > Cyanobacteriia > Cyanobacteriales > Rubidibacteraceae > Halothece. Next base: position 8,781 of record JBDGQV010000148.1, read on the forward strand.
GCCCGTCGATGTAAGGTGCCTAAGCCGGAACAAGGGGCATCAATTAACACGCGATCGGCAGTTGCTTCAAATTGGGACAATTCTCGGGCATCGCCGACACAGGTTTGGATCGACTGCAATTGTAAGCGTTGCGCGTTGCTGGTAACCTTTTTCAAGCGATTCGTAGCGCGATCGCAGGCCCAAATTGTGCCTTGATCCTCCATTAATTCCGCAATATGAGTGGTTTTTCCCCCTGGTGCCGCACAAGCATCAATAATGGTTTCTCCGGGTTGCGGATTTAATAAATAACTCACCAGTTGGGCGCTAAAATCTTGTACCGTCCACCATCCTTTTTGGAAACCAGGAAGCTGTTGAATATTGCCGCCGCCGCTAGCAAGTCTGATTCCCCAAGGTATCCAAGGAACAACCGTATAAGCAATGTCAGCTTCTTGCAATGCTGTTTCCACTGCCTCCCGCGTCGTTAACAAGGGATTGATTCTTAAGTCGATATGCGGCGCTTGATTAAACCAGGGGGCTAACTGGCTAGCCGTTTCTGCGCCAAATTCATCACACCACAGTTGAACAATCCAATCAGGGAAACTATGGAAAACCCCTAATCGCTGAATGGGATCTTGGGGCAATTTTAAAGGGTCATCCCCGGTTTCCGTTTGACGAATATATTGGCGTAAAATGCCATTGACTACGCCAGCCAGTTTACCTAAGCCATTGCTTTTGGCGAGATCAACACTGGTATCAACGGCAGCTGAGGAAGGCACTTGAGTAAGATAGCGCAACTGATAGAAGCCTAGTTGGAGAATCAGGCGCAGTTTGGGCGGTTGTTTAGAAGCGGGTTTACTAGCAAATTGATCAATTAAGGCATCTAGGGTACGTTGTCGGCGGACAATGCCATAAACTAATTCACTGACAAATCGGTGATTTTGTGAAGAAAGGGACTGTTTGGCAAAAGCGCGATCCAGTGCCACCTCAGCATAGGCATCTTTTAGGAGAACATCGTGTAGCGCATTGAAAGCGACCTGCCGAGGATTAAAATCGTTCATTATGACTCATTGCTTGCTGGTAATTCATCATGGGTGTTCTCACCCCCAACTCAGTGGGGGATAAACTTCCAAACGTCAGTTAGGTAAAAAATTTTTCAACGCCTGATAGTAAGCCTTTTTCGGCTAACCATTCTTTATTGTAGAGACGGGACTGATAACGGGTACCGCTATCACACAGGACTGTCACAATGGTATGACCCGGTCCCAACTCTTTGGCCAATGAATAAGCGGCGGCGACATTAATGCCCACAGAACCGCCCATAAATAGGCCTTCTTTATGCAACAACTCATAAATGGTTTTAATGCAGGTGGGGTCATCAATGCGAATGGCATCATCTGCCGGTGCCCCTTGCATATTGGCCGTAATGCGACTATTGCCAATGCCTTCGGTTACAGAACTGCCTTCGGTGTTAATTTCACCGGTTTTGATATAGCTATACAAGCCGCTGCCAGTGGGATCCGCAACAATACACTTAATGTCCGGGTTCATTTCTTTGAAAAACATGGAAGCCCCGGCATAGGTACCGCCTGTACCGGTGGAAGCCACCCAAACATTGATTTGACCATCCGTTTGCCGCCAAATTTCAGGACCAGTGGTTTCATAATGCCCTCGTCGATTGGCCACATTATCAAATTGATTGGCCCAAATGGCATTTTCTGTCTCTTCAGCAATCCGTCCTGAGACTTTAATATAGTTATTGGGATCGCGATACGGAACGGCAGGCACGGTGCGTACTTCTGCCCCTAGGGTACGCAAGGCATCAATTTTTTCTTGAGATTGCGTCTCGGGAATAATAATTAAACATTTATAGCCTTTGGCATTGCAAATATGGGTTAACCCAATACCGGTATTGCCGGCTGTTCCTTCCACAACAGTGCCGCCGGGTTTCAGCAACCCCTTTTCTTCGGCATCTTTAATAATATAGAGGGCAGCGCGATCTTTAACGGATCCACCGGGATTGAGAAATTCTGCTTTTCCTAAAATTTCACAACCGGTTTCGTCACTTAAACGGTTGAGACGAATGAGGGGCGTATTCCCTACTGTACCGACAAAGCCTTGTTTAACGTCCATTCTGTTTTAATATAATGTTCCTATCTATCCCTATTAGACCAATTTGACTGTAACCTCGCAAATTTTACTGTTACGAACAAAGTAATCGGCTTTAAAACCGTAAAATTTCCCGTTCATATCCCTCTGGTTGCGGTTCTGTTTCCCAAACGATGCCTTCTCCGGCAACTAATGCCACTTCAATGTAGAGTTGTTCCGTTGGCGCAGTTGCAGCAGCTTCATTATTTTCAAAGGGCTGCAGATCTTCGCTTAACAGCCGCAACGTCAAGCCCGTGGGAATCATTTCCCCCATCGCCGTCGGTTGCAGTTGGAAACGCCAGACTCTCTGTTCGGGATTTCCAATTGGAGTAACTTGCAATTCGTAGGATTTTTCCCCTATAGTTAGCGGACGACAGAAACCGGTTGCTGCTGGTTGGGATTCGGTGCCTCTTGCCCCTGCCAATTGCGATTGCCAATCCAGCTGTTGCCAACCCAATTGCTGCGCCAGTTGAGAGACGCCTGATTGCAACCAGTCCAAAATCGAACGTTGTTCCGGGAAGCCTTGGCGATGTTCGTATAAGCGTTGTCGCCAGCCGTCATGTTCCAATAAAGCCCCCCAACGTTCAAACGGGATGGCCAGACGAGGGTCTAAAATTTGGGGATTACTGAGGCGTTGTAAGAGGTTTTCCGCTTGTTCTAACGGAAGTGTCGCTAAGGAGGGAACAGTTGCGCGAGTGGTTTCATTGGGACAGAGTTCCCGGGCAACCCAAAAGGCACTAAGATCATTAACCATTTCCTCAGCAGCTAAGACATAACAGCGATTGTTGCTGTCATAATTGCCTTGTTGTTTGAGTTGGGCATGAGTGGCATAGCCCCAGATGCAGATTTCGTTATCATCGGGATTGACTTGTACTGCAAAATAATAATCCGCTGCCCAACTGGGAATATCGATCCATTCTTGGGGAACTCGCAATTGGCTAGTATCGATGGCTTCACTGGGAATGAGAACAATCCGGGCGTCATCCAGAGTAATTGCTGTGCCGTTAACGAGGGTGCAAACCGTGAGTAATGATTGCTGAGGCTGTGGCTTGGCAGTTGCGCCTTCTTCCTGTAGCCAATCAATAACTGTTTCCAGACAGATCTGGTTCAAATAACATTGCCAACGTTCTTTCGCTTGAGAAAGGCTTTGACAGGCTTGCTGGGCAGTTTCTTGGATACCCGGTGCGACAGCAAGTTCCACTTGACTCGGTTCAGTGGTTGGCAACGGGGTTGTACTCATGGGGCATCTCCTGCACTCTGGTGGAATGGACTCGTTTCGGGAGTGACGCCATAGTGAATATTTAACCACTCTTCCAAAGCACCACTCATTTCTTTTAATACGTTGGAATCTAAGGAAATATGCAAGGTATCGCGACTCCACTGCGCGATCGCGCTGAGTAAGGTTTTGCGAACTTTATTGAGTTGCCGAGAAACGCTATATTGCTTTGTATTGAGGGCGTTGGCAATTTCTTTTTGGGTATAGCCTTGACGGTAATAGTAGTCGAGGAGGGCTTGTTGTTTGCCATCCAGTTGCGCGATCGCATCCCTTAACACATCACTCATTTGCGAATGTTGTGTCTCTCGGGTTTGTTGTTCTTCTGCTGAGATGAGTTCAGTTAGGGGCATATTGCCCTCAGGATCGGGTAAACTTTCAGCAAGGCTGCGGTTATCGTTTTCTGAAAGCGGTTGATCCGCAGAACTGACTTTGGGATAAAGATAGGATCGCGCTGCCTGGGCAAGATTCAGCAACCACTGTTCTAAGGTTTGCCAACTCGACACCGATTCTAAAGCAGGGCTGTGCTGATGACGGTTCTGATTATAACATTGCGCGATCGCGCTTCCCGTCTCAGCATCGGGGCGAGTGAGTTTGCGGCTGCCGGATCCGGGTTCGGGGACATAAATTTCTTGAAAACAGTGCCAAGCTTGGGTATATGCCGCGATCGCTGCTTCGGAATAGCCTTGTTGCGCTAACGCTTCCTGCACTCGCTTCTGGCTTAATTTCCGCAATAATCCCCAGTCGGAACAAATATCGGTTTCCTGACGCTGGCGCAAAATCCCCTTAATGGTATTGTTGAAAATGGTTCGGGCATAGCCTTTTAAGCTGGCATTTTGTTGGGGATTAAAGCCTTTGAGTACCGTATCCAGATCCGCGATCGCGATTTGAAAACAGTCTGCCAACCCGTAATGAAGCTGGGAAAAGCTGCGGGTAATATGATACGCCGCCCAGTAGGCAGGTTCTTGCAAATAAGCCGATAAATGCGCTCTTGCTAAATCAGAGGTTTGCGTTTGCCAAGATTTGTGCCAGTAATGCGCCCAAAATTGCGCCGATGTTTCTGAAATTTCAGCCAAGCATGCTTCCATATTGCGACGAAGCCTGGGATGACTCACCCAACCCCGAAACTGTTCTTCCTCTAGTTGTAAAAACGTGGAAAACAGCTTGACCAAATCATTTCGCGGGTACATATAACAGATCCAGCTTGCCTCGTAAGTAACCAGCGTATCACGGATCGCCAAGAAAAACTTAAAATGACTGCCAACACTGAGAATGCAACTGCTTGAGGTGTTCTAAACGCCGGGTAAAATAATGATCATCGAGACGGCTATAGTCAAACCAGATCGCGCGGTTGAGATGAATTGCCCATCCCCAAATAAAGGCGGCGATGGTTAACGGTTGTAAACAATCCAATTCGGTTTGGCTGAGACAAGCGACAGTTTGATAGCCCTGTAAAAACGCTTCCCGCACTTTATGACTGCACCCGGCTTGCATAGAAACTTGTCGAAATTTTGCCAAATCAAAGGCACGCCAGCCATAACCGCATTGATCAAAGTCGAAGAGTGTGAGTTGATTATTCTCGGTAAAATGGGTATTGCCACTGTGAGGATCCCCCCAACAAACTGTCCAAAATGGCGGAGTTTTGGGAAGTTTTTCTAATTGTTCTTTTGTGGTTTCGGCAATGGTAACTAAGGTTTGGCGATCCCACGAGCGTTGTTCTAAAAAGGGGGCAATGATGGCAACTGAATCATCAATAATCAATTGCGGCGTTAGGGCAGCGCGTTCACTAACCGGTTGAAAGGAATGACTCGCTTGATGGAGTTTGGCAAGGGTTTCTCCCAGTTTATGGCTTTGACTGCAGTCAACATCGCCCATGGGAACGGATCCCTCAGCATATTCAAACAGGGTGCCATAGCGGCTGCCCTCCGGTGCCGTAATTTCCAAACATAAGTCCCCGGTATTGGTGGGAATGGGAGACGCGACAGGCAGATAATGCTGGCGGAGGAAAGTGAGAAATTCCAGCTCAAATTCAATTTCAGCGCGCGATCGCCAATGGTGATGGGAAATGCGAAAAATATAGCGGGCATGATTTGTCTCAATGCGGTAGATATCACTGAGTCCGTGATACCAAAATTGACAGTTCTTGACTTTACCCAAATCGTAGTGATAGAAGAGTGCTGTTGCTACTGCTTCTAGTGCGATGGTCGAGTAAGTGACAGAACACGTTAGACCAGTCATAAGAGGCAATTTGCTGTGAGGTTGGCTACGCAAGGCGCGATCGCGTTTCGCATGATGAATACCGTTTTAAAATTCTCACCGAAACAGCAGAAAAAATTTGTATGAGAGACTACAAAACGTTCTAAAATGAAACCTTATCAGAAAATTCCGATTCAAGACTGCGGAGAAACCTTAGTTTCCATTCCCAAATACAACTTTGCCTTTGAAATCCCTCACCCTTATCAAAAGTTAGGCGCCCCTTACGAGGGGGTTTCTCCCTATATGTTGCGTCAAGGGGTGTTAGAAGCCTTAAAACAGGCACAACAGCGACTGCAAGTCAAACAACCGGGGTGGCAGATTAAAATTTTTGATGCCTATCGTCCAGTGGCGGTACAGCAATTTATGGTGGATTATACCTTCCAAACATTGCGCCAACAACTGCCCAATGAATCTGAGGAAGCGATTGCGCAACAGGTGGAACAGTTTTGGGCACAACCCAGCGAAAATCCGGAGACGCCTCCTCCTCACAGTACCGGGGCAGCCATTGATATTACCCTGGTTAATGAACAAGGAGAAACCCTGGATTTGGGATCAGAAATTGATGAACTCTCTTCTCGTTCTTTTCCTGATTTCTATGAAGACGCCACAACAGCTTGGGAACAAGTTTATCAACAACGGCGAGACTTATTGAAAACGGTAATGATTGAAGCTGGTTTTCGCCAACATCCCCAAGAATGGTGGCATTTTTCCCATGGGGATCAAATGTGGGCTTGGTTAAAACGCCAAGAATCTTCTCATGAGATCATTGCTTATTATGGGAGAGTAAGCGAGCATTAAATACTTTTAGTTGCCAGTCATTCCTTGCAGCTTGCTGAGAAGTTCTTCTGTTAATTTAATAAAGGCTTTTGAACCAGAAGAATTGGGCATGGCTAAAACAGCAGGGGTAAACATATCAACCGCTTTGGCAACATTAATATCCATGGGAATTTGTTGATTAAACACTTGATCCGGTTCAAAATCTTGCTCAATGCGTTGCATAACTTGCTTATAATAACGCCCAAACAAGCCGCCGCCGGATAAAATAAAAACAATGCCTAATAACTGTAATTGTTGTAATTGTTCCGAATTGCTTTTATCATTTTGCTTTAAACGCGCTACCCGTTTTTCTAATAATTGAACGCCGACTAACGATAAGGGTTCCGGGCGGGCTGGCATTAAATAAAAGTCGCTGGCTGCCACACCGCTACGGGTTAATAAATTATACCCTGGAGCACAATCCATGATGATAAAATCATAATCATTAATAACGGGTTCAATAATGCGACGCACGAGACTGGTTTCAAAGTTATCCCAAGCTTGATTAAAATCTTGTTCAGAATCAGAAATGGCTTCTTCGTGAAGTTTTTTCGAGACTAAATATTCATCGTAGAGTTCAATATCGCCTGCTAGTAATTCTAAACCGCTAATGTTGCTAATTTGGGAATTAATTAAATCCGGGGTATCGTATTTGCGACGAATATTGGGACGAACAATTTTATCAATTAAATAACTTAAGGTGCGTCGGTTGCGACGAACTTTGCTAAATTCTTGCGGCGGCATTAAACTCAGCGTGGCACTAATTTGCGAGTCTAAATCCACCACTAACACTCGTTTTTGATGATGTTTCGCTAAGCAAGTAGCAAGATTGACGGTGAGGGTGGTTTTGCCCACGCCTCCTTTCATATTAACGGTACTAATAACAATTCCCATTGTTAAGGTTTTTTGGCAACGCGATCGCGTCTAGCCTACCATTAAATCAGAACCAATTGATCACCCCAGGAGCAAGTTTGAGATGACGGTAGAACTTTACAGTGCCAGTGTTTGTCCGTTTGCCCATCGCACTCGCCTCACCTTAATGGAAAAAGGAATTGATTTTCAACTAACTGAAATTGACTTAAATAATAAACCGGACTGGTTTTCTGAGGTGTCTCCTTATGGGAAAGTACCTGTTATTAAACATGGCAACTATCGGATTTGGGAATCAGCAATTATTAATGAATATCTGGATGAAGCCTTTCCGAATCCGCCTTTAATGCCAAAAACGCCAGGGGAAAGGGCATTAGCGAGAATCTGGATTGACTTTGCCAATACCAAATTCGTTCCGGTTTTTTATAAAATGTTGCTGGAACAAGATGAAGAGAAACAGGAAAAATGGAAGCGTCAATTTCTGGAACATTTAAACTTTATGGAACAGGAAGGAATGCGTCAACTGAGTGACAATGGCAACTATTGGTTAGGAAATACCCTTTCGCTAGTTGATTTAACCTTCTATCCATGGTTTGAACGGTTGTGCGTTTTAGAACATTATCGGAATGTTTCCCTGCCGAAGGAGTGTCAGTTTCTCCAACAGTGGCGACACAATATGTCGCAACGGGCGTCAGTCCAAAGTATTGAAAATCCCTCGCAATTTTATATTGCCGAGTATGAAAAATATGCCAATGATACCGTTGCTGGGGTAACAGCCCAGGAAATGCGCAATAATTAATCTGCCTCTGGCAACCTCAAGGTTCCCACTATAATGTTAAAAAAGTGGGCAAGGAGAGACTCGAACTCTCATGGCCGGAGGCCGCCACATTTTGAG
>JBDGQV010000149.1:0-14399 GCA_042218725.1 Halothece sp.
CTTAGCCAAGAACCACGGAGAAGTGAAAATCGAAAACTTAAATGTATCTGGAATGTGCGATTCGTTCAGTTGAAACCTGCTCCTAGCAGGGGGATGACTGGCTTCTGAGGGGTAACCGATAAGGTTGAGTTCGCACTTTAATCCTCCTCAGATGACAACTCTATGACCTTATAGGTGAGTGTTAGTATCCTAGAACACACAACCCCTATCGCCTAGGCACGAGGTCGAAAGCATATTCCCTACGGTAGCGACTAGCCATCAATCCGTAAAGCGGGAATAAAAGCGGAAAGAGGAGGACAACCTGTGTCCAAGTCCTGTGAGCAAGTCTCTATGGAGAGCGAAAGCAAAGGATGTGTTTGAATCACCGTTAATACAAACCAGTGAAACCAGGTTGATACACTGGGAGTCCCAAAAGGGCATTAGTCAGGGTGATAGAAGAGTATTCCACCGTTCTATCCAGTGTTACCCAAAAACTCGGTGAACAGCATCCCTCCTAAAGAGACAAACCAAAGGTTATAGGGAACGAAACAACTCCCACGTTTACTCTTAGTCAAGGTCGATGGACTAAGTAGTCAGCTAAGACGCAACACCTACTCTCATTTGGTAGGTAACGGGGAAGAGAGATTGAGTCAGAAGCAAACGCCTTGCTGTAATGGCAAGGATATGCTGACGGATTCACGGTGAAACGGATAGTAAAGCTACGAGTAGCAATGAATATGTTATGAACACGGTTCCTAAACCGATGGATAAATGGGGCGATATCCCCTGGCAGAAGCTAGAGCGGAACGTCTATAAGTTGCAAAAGCGGATTTACCGAGCGTCTCAGCGTGGAGATGTCAAAGCAGTTCGCAGACTCCAGAAGTTACTAGTTAAGTCTTGGTCGGCTAAGGCTTTAGCGGTGCGTAGAGTCACCCAGGATAATCAGGGCAAAAAGACGGCAGGAGTGGATGGGGTGAAATCCTTGTCCCCAGTAGCACGTATGAAGCTCGTGAATAAATTAGAACTGGGTACAAAGGTTAAACCGACTCGGAGGGTTTGGATACCCAAACCTAATGGTGAGGAGCGACCTTTGGGAATACCTACCATGTATGACCGTGCGCTTCAAGCGTCAGTTAAATTAGCCTTAGAGCCTGAATGGGAGGCGGTCTTTGAACCAAATTCTTACGGGTTTAGACCAGGGCGGTCAGCCCACGATGCTATCTTAGCCATTTATCTTGCTATACACTGCAAGTCTAAATATGTGCTTGATGCGGATATTTCAAAATGTTTCGACCGTATCAACCACAAACGACTTCTCGAAAAACTTGACACCTTTCCCACGTTTCGGAGACAAATCCGAGCGTGGCTTAACGCGGGTGTCATGGACGGTAAGGAGTTATTTCCGATATCTGAGGGCACGCCTCAAGGTGGGGTCATCTCCCCACTTCTGGCTAACATTGCCCTCCACGGGATGGAAAACGAGATTAAGACCATTTCCAAAAGTTTCGATATAAGGAACGAAAGAGGAAATCAAGTAAGCTGGCAGACCAAACAAAAGTCTGTCTCTATTATTCGTTATGCCGATGATTTCGTGATATTACACAAAGACATAACTGTTGTCCAAAGATGTAAAGAAGTTATATCCAAATGGCTGACAAATATGGGATTGGAACTCAAACCAAGTAAAACCAGAATCACCCACACCCTTGAAAATTATGAAAGCGAAAAAGCCGGATTTAACTTCTTAGGCTTTAATATCCGCCAACATCGGGTGGGTAAATATACATCAGGAAGGGTTACAAAAGGAGGATTCCTCGGTTACAAAACTGTCATCACCCCCAGTAAGGAAAGTCAGAAGAGACATTATCGCAGAATACATGAGGAGATAGAGAAGCACAAGGGACAGTCCCAAGCTGTCCTAATAGCCAAATTAAATCCCATTATTCGAGGGTGGTGTAACTACTTTTCGATAGGAGTAAGTCAGAAAGTTTTTTCAAAAATCTGGCATCTGACTGTCTGGAAATTAATTAACTGGGGAGTTAGGCGACATGGAAATAAGGGGAGAAAATGGGTTTGTTCCAAATACTTCCGAACCATTGGTGGTGATAACTGGACGTTTGCTACGCCTCGTGAAGGGTCGAATCCTATGGTGCTGATGAAGCACTCGCGAACAGCAATCGTCCGCCACGTCAAAGTTAAAGGGGACAAAAGCCCCTACGATGGCGACTTAATCTACTGGAGTTCAAGAATGGGCAAGCACCCTGAGATGCCAAAGCGAACGGCATCGTTGCTCAAAAAGCAGAAAGGGAAGTGCGCTCACTGCGGGTTGTTTTTCCGAGATGGGGATTTATTAGAGACTGACCACATCGTTCCCAAGTCCAAAGGCGGAAAGAACGAGTACAAAAATTGTCAACTACTCCATCGACATTGCCACGATGAAAAGTCCAGAACGGATGGGAGCTATTTAAGGCTACCTATTATCCCAGAGGATTACCAATGGGAGAACGATATGCTGGTGACGTGCTAATAACAATAGCCGTTTTGTTGAGGAGCGGTATGATGGGAAACTATCACGTACCGTTTTGAAGAGCAGTGGAGGAGGTGACTCCTTCACTGACTTTAATGCTCAAAAACCATAAGCTAGCGGGCGCGATTGCGGACGGTGGTTTTTATGAGTTCCATCGCCAGCTTGAATACAAATGCCACTGGTATGGCAGTAAATTGACGCTGATTGACCAATGGTATCCCAGTTCGCAAATTTGCTCCAATTGTGGACACAAACAGAAGATGCCATTAAGTAAGCGAACCTATGAGTGTCCCAATTGTGGAACATCAACTGACCGCGACTTAAACGCGGCGATTAATTTGGAACGTGCGGATAGCTCAGCCGTGCAAGCCTAGTGATGGATAGGTCTTAAAAGATCCAAGCTAGGAAGTAAACATCAAATGGTTAAGTTTGAGTAAGTTTTACAGAGCGGAAATCTACAAAAACGCGATCGCTGACTGAAGGAGATTCAACTTTCCGGATTAGCTACTACCGGTTTCCGATTTCCAACTTTGCCTCCCGATTGTGGGGTTGTCGCAGATAATCAAGATCAGGACCAGAGGGAATAATGCCACCGGGATTGAGGGGGAAGAGATTGCCATAATAATCGCGTTTCACCGCTTCAAGATCGCAGGTTTCCGAAACACCTGGCAGTTGGTAAATATCGCGCAAGTAACCGGCTAAATTGGGATAGTCACAGATGCGGCGACGGTTGCATTTGAACAGTCCAAAATAGGCAGCATCAAAGCGGAACAAGGTGGTAAACAGTCTGACATCCGCTAATGTGAGGCGATCGCCGCAGAGATAGCGACGGTTTTCTAAGGTTAATTCGATTTCATCTAGGGTAGAAAACAGTTCCTCACAGGCGCGATCGTAGGCTTCTTGGGTTTGGGCAAAGCCGCAACGATACACCCCATTGTTCACAGCCGGATAAATTTTGGCGTTCCACTCCTCAATTTGCGATTGTAAGGCCTCGGGATAGAGATCCAAATCGGGACGAGCGGCAAACTCGTTCAATTGGTTGTTAAGCATGACAATAATTTCGGAACTTTCATTATTGACAATGACTTGATTTTGACTATCCCAAAGGAGTGGCACTGTAGCGCGTCCCTCATATCCGGGGTTTGCTTTTTGGTAAAACTCTGCCAAGCGACGACAGTTGAATTGCGGAGGATCAAATACCCAACCCCCTTCTGTCGGTGAGGGATGTACCACCGTTACCGGGATCGCCTCTTGCAATCCTTTTAAGGCCCGGACAACGAGGGTTCGATGCGCCCAAGGACAACTCATGCCAACGTAGAGATGATACCGCCCGGATTCGGCAGGGAAATTAGAATTGCCAAGAGTCTCGCGAAATTCGCTAGCGGGGCGCACGTAGGCTCCCTTGGAATCCTTAGGGGCGAGGTTCGACATCATAATTTGCCACATTTTGGTCCAGACAAATTGACCTGTCGCGATGACAAATTTGGGGGGAAGGGATTTACCCATTTTCGATTGCTCCAATATCTCTATGTCTAATCGTAACTTTGAGCAAGGGTATCCAGATTTTGTTGCACCCGACTTTGGAGTTCATCGACCAATTGAGTGACAGTTGTGGCGCGATCGCGCTGGAAATCGGGAAAGTAATCTTTAAGATTCACGGGTTTGCCAATATAGACCAGGGCTTGGCGATAGTCTTTTGGCGGCGGTCGGTCAATGCCAAACACTTCTCGCTCTAGGCGCGTGAGCGTATCAAGATACCTCTCTTGAGACGGGTTTTCGGCCACGTAACCATCGTAAATGGCATCAAAATTTAGCACTCGCCACAAAGAATGCCGAATAAAATCAACATGCCACACTTGACCAAACTCATCTTGCCAAGCGGGTTCCGAGGAAGTTTCTGTTGTCGCAGCTTGAACAGGAAAGGATATCGTTGCGCCTCCCATCTTATCCTCTTCGTTGGTGTTTTGTTCTAGCAGATATTGGAGTTTGTAAACCCGTTCGCGATCTGGGATTTCCTCGGAACTTTTAACATCAAAAAACTGTTCAATGGTTTCTAGGATTCTCGCTTTCAGATAAGGTATCCGATCATTCATACTGGCTCCCTCTAACCTTTCAAAGGGATATTCTTGCTCACACTGTTGTAAGACTTTCTCTCCTACAGTTCTTAGCCGTTGATACTGATTGCCTTTTGCTGTGAGATTTAAAGTGTTTTCCAATCGCGCTAAAAGCTGACTAATCATGGGCATGACATCGCGGGGATAACGATATTTAATCGAAATGGGAACGGCATACAGGTCAGGAACTTCTTTCTGCTGCTTGTGCTGACGACTCAGGGCTTGAAAAGCCAGTTGGATGGCGCCGGCACGGAAGGGGCTCACGCGATCGTTTTGGAAGGAACACCCTCCTTCGGGAAAAATCACCAGTCGGCTCTGGGGCTGATTGAGAATTTCAACAGTATGACGCACACTGTCGCGATCGGGTAACCCCCGTTTAATGGAATAAACCCCAAGTCGTTGCAAAAAAGGACCCAGATTGCCGCGTAAAGCCATACGATCCGCGAGGAAATAAAACATTTCGCCTAATTGGGCTGAAAGCAGAAAGAGCACAATGGGATCTTGAAACGTGGGATGATTCGCTAGCAAGAGCATCCGCTTATTTTTGAGATCCTTCAATTCTGTTTCATGGCTTGGCACAACGACAACATCCAGTTTGTTGAACCAACGACAAAGGGGAGGGGCAATAAACTGTATCAAGCGGACAAACCAGGGAGTCAGCCGGTTCGGGTAAAATTCGCGCGTTTTAGCAACAGAGCCGGAATTGGTCATGGTCAATTAATATATTAATGAACAAATGCGACTAACCTTTCAACCAAGGCTGACTCAAGCGATCTAAGTCCTGACTATCTTGGGCATCAAGTTGCCACCCTAAAGCACCAGCGTTCTGTTGCGCTTGCTTAGCGTTTTTGGCCCCTGGAATCGGAATCGCCCCTTGGGTCATCAGCCAGTTTAAGGCAACTTGAGCTGGCGTTTTTTGGTACTTTTCGCCTAATTTTTGCAAGGCATTGATAACCGGAGAAATTTTATTCACGCCAGAGGGTTTAAACCTGGGATCTAAACGCCGGGCGCCAGTCGGTTTTTCCTGACCTGTATATTTGCCGGTCAGCAAGCCTTGAGCAAGAGGACTGTAAGCAATAATCTTAACGCCTAATTCTTGGGCTGTCTGCCAAATGCCGTTACTTTCAATTTTACGGTTTAATAGGGAATATTGAACTTGGTTGCTGGCGAGAGGCACACCGCGTTTTTGCAAATGTTCATGGGCTTCCCGCATTTGGCTTGCCGAGTAGTTGCTAACGCCAACTGCTTCAATACGCCCTTGTTTGACTTCTTCTGCCAAAGCATCCATTAGGGTTTCTTGATTCATGAAGAAGCTAAAGGGAGTATGGACTTGATATAACGGGATGCTGTCAACTTGCAGCCGTTCTAGACTTTTGGTTAGGGCTTCTCGGACGGATTGACGGGAAATTCGCCAGGGCAAGGGAAAATATTTGGTCGCGATCGCGACTTCGCTATTCTTTTCTTGGGCAAATCGGCCTAATAAACGTTCTGATTCCCCTAATCCATAGACTTCTGCCGTATCAAACAGGGTGATGTTGGCTTCAACCGATGCTTGAAAAGCCTCTCGCACTTGGTTTTGATCATATCCTTTGCCATAATCCCAAAATAAACTATCTCCCCAGGACCACGTTCCCACACCAAGCGGCGTGACTTGTGGGCCATTGTTTCCTAACGATACGGTAGTCGGTACGGTAGAAGTTGTATTCATTAATCTCTTTTTGATCGCGATCGATGGCTTAATTCTCTAGAGTTCTGGCGATCAATCCTTCTTTTTTTATGGTAAATCACGTGTGATTAGTCATTTGTCATTCGTCATTTGTTTCTATCGCTTATCCTAGTTTGAATTTGTTGCATTGTAATACCATTCCTAAAAAGTCATGCTACAGTCATTAGTTATTGGTCATTAGCTTACTAAGGACAGAGGACAAATGACAACTCTAAAGAGTTAATGGTAACAATAGTTTTCAGAAGATGTTATTCAATAAAAGAGTTTTTCTCTTGCTTTTGAAAGTATTGATAGGTTTCCTGAGAATAGCGACGGATTAAGTCCTTGGCTTGACTATCATTTGGGGGACGTTCTACCATAACGGCAATTAAATAACGGTTGCCAGTATGGGAGTCAATTATCCCAACATCCCCGACTACAGAGGCAATGCTGCCGGTTTTATGGGCAATGCTTGCCCCTTCTGCTAAGCCTTGGGAAAGCAAGGAATTGTTTTGGGTTTTACTCATGATTTGAAAAATCCGATCGCGCGATTGGGTGGATACCAACTCTCCTTGATTTAAATTAGCCAGTAGCGTTACCAACTCTTTTGGGCTAGTGGTATTGCTTCCTTCAAAATCCGGCAATGAGTTGCGAATGCGCGTATGTTCCAATCCCCACTGGGCAAACAACTGATTTAAAGCTTCTTTCCCCCCTAACCGCTTAATAATCATATTCGTGGCAGTATTATCGCTATGAATAATCATCTTGGCTGCTGTTTCCAACGCCAGATATTCAGTTCCCACGGGTTGATTTTGCATTTCCCCTGAACCGCCAGCTTTCACATCTTCGGTGACGGTTAAGGGTTCATCAAGCCGGAGTTTTCCTTCATCCCAAGCCTGAAAAAAGGCAATTAAAAGGGGAATCTTAATCATGCTGGCAGCGGAAAGGCGACTTTCCCCGTGTAAATTGACATACTTGCCACTATCTAAATCGACAACAAATGCCGCCGGATTCAATTGCGACTGTTGGTTAGCTAAGGTTTGAAACGTTTGTTTCAGGGAAGTCACTTCTTGCTTTAGGGGGAGTTTTGATAGAGAAGAAGGCGGCGTTTCCTTGGTTTGGGTAGAAGAGGCGATGACTTCTGTAGGCGTTGAAGACGACTGGGCAAGATATTTGTCACGATCTAAAAACGATAAAACTGTTCCCGCGATTGCGCCGATTCCTACTGCTAAAATGATTAAGCGGAGAATGATCAACAAAGAGAGTTCTATTCCAGAACGGGGATTACGCACGGTTACCGGTTGCGATTGTTGAGATTGACGAGGAAAGGCAATAATATTGCTTTCTTGTTTCGCCCGTTTTCTAGCTCGTTTTTCAGCCTGTTTTTGGCGTTCTCGTGCTTGACGGCGACGTTCGGATAAATCTTTGGTTGTTCGACGACGAGACGGATTTTTGGAACCTGCAGTTGGTTTGCGCTTGCTTTGAGAGCGTTTCTTCTTCTGGGAGGGAGATTGACGGCGAGAAGAAACTTTTTTCTTTTGAGGTTTCCCTTGCCTTACTCGATATTCATTATTCCACACCACAACGATTACTCCTCATTGACCACATTTTTATTATGAATTGCCCATTCTGTTTGTCTAAGAATGCCGCGTAACAGGGCTAATTCTTCTGGGGTTAGATTAGCACGATTAAAAATCTGACGAAATTTTTTCATGCGCGCTGAGGCAGTGTGGGGATATAAAAAGCCAATTTTGAGTAACACTTGTTCTAAATGTTGATAATAGCCTTCTAAGGCTTCTAGGGTGGCGGTTTCTTGAGGCGGGGTTGCTAAATTTTCCGTCGCCGTTGTTACCAACTGTTGCAATTCATAGCTACAAATGGCCACTGCCGTTGCTAAATTTAATGAAGTATAAGTCTCTGCTGTTGGAATATAAAGACAGTGTTGGGCATGGGTTAATTCTTCGTTGGTTAAACCGCTGTCTTCCCGTCCAAAAATGAGCGCAGAAGGAACAGAAAGGAGTTGGGGAAGCACTTCTCGGGGTGGCTGTAAGGGCATCGAGAGCGTCCGTTCCCGGGCAGTTGTGGCGACGGCTTGCTGACATCCGACTAACGCCTCTGGCAGGGAGTCAACCGTTTGCGCATTGGCTAAAATCTCTCCTCCATGTACTGCCATTTGTTGGGCTTGGGCGCTGTGAGGATCGCATTTGGGGTTGACTAACATTAATTGTTGTAGCCCCATATTGGTCATTACCCGCGCGATCGCGCCCACATTTAACGCCCCGGCAGGTTCCACCAGCACAATTCGGATGTTGCTTAAAGAAGAATAATGGGCCATGAAGGGAGTTCTTCTCTATGATTGATTCATCGGTATTTTAATCCTTTAGCAGGAACATTCACAAATTAATATTAAATGGCAAGCAAAGCCCCATTCTCGCTTTACCTGCCAAATTTCAGAAAATGATGGGATTGTTGAATTACCCATTATTTAAAGATTTGCCTGCTTCTTTCCATCCTTGAACGCTAGCAGGATAGCCTAAAACATTGTCGTAACCTAAAAGATGTAATGCTGTTACTCCGATCGCGGTGCGATAACCAACAGAACAATATAAAATTACGGGTCGATCTTTGGGGATTTTACTTTGCAGTTTCGCCAGATCCCGCACGGGGATATTAATGGCATTTAGGATATGTCCTTTTGCATATTCTAGGGGTTCACGGACATCAATTAATTGCGCATCGTGTTTATTCACTAATTTTTCCAGTTCCTCCTCTTCCTTAACGGTGTAATATTGCCTTGGAATATTCGTGAGAAATCCATTGACTGCCGTTTCTACCTCTGAGGAATCGTTGGCTGCTATGGCGCTATTTTGAGGGGAAATCAAGGGAATGACCTGAGTGCCCCCTCCTAACCATAGAAAAACACTGAGACAAACCGCAATTAGGCCTTTAAACATTTGAGTTGCTTTTAACATAGGTTTCCATTCCAATTACAATTCGGCTTTCGTTGCAACTTTTTTCCATTCTTGAATGGATAAGGGAGATACAGCTAACTTTACCTCTTGATCATTTTTGGTTGGGATAGAAAATACAATTTCCAGTCCCTTGGGCAAGTCAGAAATAATGCTGTCAAAATCATATTGGCCGATGTTTCCAGGAGGATTGCCATCAGCAAACGCTTCTTCCGAAACATCTTCTGCCTTGAAGGTTTGGCCCGTAGGAATCATAACAGTTAAGGGTTGAGGATGAGCAATTTCGGTTGCACCGGGAAAACCGGAAAGACGAATTTTAAAGTGATTTTCGCCCTCTTGGGTAATGCGTTTAAACGCGATCGCTTGCCAAGTTTGATTATTGCGATCAAATAATTTCTGCCGAGATTGATAAACGACTTGGTTCTCATCTTCTTGCAGTTTCCGAATTTCGGCATTAGCCGGTTGAGAGAACATCCCATTCAACCCTAAAACCATGGCAATCAGGGTGATTCCTAAAATGAATTGACGAAAGCGTTGAGTCATCATTACTGTGCTAAGATTACCAGCTTCTACATCTATTATTAATTTAATAGATATATAGTTATATTAAATCTTTCCTAGGTTGGGTCCAGCCCTCTAACTTGCTGTTTGCTACAGATTGCTTGGCTAAAGGTGCGAAACAAGGGTACTAAGGAGATAAGGAGAAGGGATTTCTCATGTGTAGCATGAATTACTCGATTTCATACAAGAAGACACAGGCTTGATTGAGAGGGGACAAAATTTCTAGTTTGCAGATTAATTTCCTATTTTCAGGAAATACTTTCTTCTCTACCAAAAGAAAGAATTATCCACAAAAAATGAGTTGGATTCAGGAAATCCGTATCTTTTTTTACGAACCCAGGCCTTTTCGTTTCGCTAAATTAAGAGTAACTCATGTTTGTTGTTTTGGGAATAATGTTGCTCACTTGAGGTACAACAGAAATGATGATGCAAGTTGTTGAATTTAATCATTCCGACCGTTTGCGTGATCAACTAACAAATTTTAGTGTTGATGAGGCAACTTCAATTCCTTGGATCGTTCGCTTGCTAGAAAATTCAAATAGCCCATTGGCATTGCCGGGAGATATTAGTTTATTTAACCACGATTGCTTACATATTTTATTAGGGCGCGATCGCTCTCCAGAAAGTGAGGCTTATGTCATTGGCTTTACCATGGGCAATGATATTAGGTGTCAACGAATTCATTTATGGCTTTTTAAAGTATTTGCTTTATTATTTTATCCACCGAAATATCGCTTGCGTTGGTCTGATTTAAAAGAATTCGATCGCGGGGTAATTGACGGTCGAAATCTAGAATTTAAAAATCTCAATTTAATTAATTTTGATCAGTTGCAAGATTATTCAGTGAGTGAATTAAGAAAACAGTTTCGTCTGGCCTCCCAAAGCGATTGCAATTAAAGCAGGGAGAATTGATTCAGGATTCCCTCCTGTTTTCATCCCAAACCAGAGAGTAAAAATGATTCCACTGGCAATGGCAAGAACAAGCAAGGTGCCAAATGCGTATGTTGATATATAGATGGCTAATCGTATTGCTGAGTTAATGATATCTGCAGTTTCTCCCCATAACCGTGAAAAACATGGGACAAAACGCGTTATCGGGAATAAACCCTTTTGTAAGCTGGCAGTAGGGTTTTTTTGGCTAAATAATCGTGAATTTGCTTGATGTTGAAATGACAAATATCTTTTGCAACTTCAGTGATGGTAATTTTGGTAAATAAATTGTCAGTCATCACTTCTCGCATCAAACCTAAAATTTGTGGTTCTGCTACTAATATCAGTTGTTTGGCTTCATAAGATTTAATTAGATTTAAGATAGCGTTGCTAATTTGATTCGCAAACTTTTTCTCAAATTCGATCTTATGGTTTTGACGATGATCATCGTAGCTATGAGCTTGACCATTTAAACCTCGGTTGCGTCCAGTTTTTGTATTTGCCCAAAGCTCTTGACCTTGAAGATTTTTTGTAACGTTTGACAACCCTTCTTGTTCGATTAAATTTGGACTCGGTTCATATTCTGATAATGCGGCTGAATCTAAGGTAAAGAAACGGGCTTGAGCTCCATTGATCACTGCAACGGCAAATTTAGTCATAATTGATACCTTGCAAATCGTTTCTATACTTATATTATATAGCCTGGAGCTTAATAAATTACCTTACAAAACTTTATAATTACTCAACGAAAATTTGGCATCAACAAATGCGAGAAAAAATTAATTATTGCCTGCGACAATTTTCCACTCTAAAATAATCACACCAGGAACCTTCAAGTTGATCGTTTCATCGTTCACTGCGGGAATTTTTAAAAGGAGATTATCTTCTGGTGAAAGTTGATCAATAATTGGTCCCAAGTTATATTGTCCAACATTAGAGGCAGGAGATTTTTCAGCAAATAAATCTTTGGCTTGCCAAGCCGCGCGATTCGTTTCAATTGCCAAAGGCTTAGGATGGGCAATTTCTACTTGACCCGGAAACCCAACTAATCGAAGTTTGAGTTTTCCTTCCCTCTCATCTTCTTTTTCTCGTTTAAACAGAACAACTTGCCAAGACTGTTGCTGATCATCTTGTAATTTATGAAACGATTTATAGAGCGTTGTTCCATCGTCTTCTTCGGTTTTACGAATTGAAGCATCTGCTGGATTTGGAAAGAAAAATAGGAACGCTAAAATTACAGTTAAAGTTAGAACAAATAGTTGTTTCCAATTCGGGATAATTTTCATTGCTTTACATTAGATCTTAAATCAGGTTGCCGATAAATTGATTAAAATAAGAGAAGAGTTGCCCCCTTCTCTTGGTTACTGGTTACTGATCACTGTAGTGCTGCTTGGATTTGTTGTTTGATTTCCGGAAGAACCACGCGATACATCCCTCGTAAATCTCCTACTTCAAAATCATAGGCTTTATCTTCGGGATAACGCTGTTTTACAAAATCAGGGCGGCTTGCTTTAGCCCCATGACACTTTAAACAGCTTGCTTCGACATTAATCCGCCGATAATAATAACTTTCGTCATGTGTCGTTTCCCAAAATCCAAATAAGTCGGGGTTATTGGCAAATTTTTCCAAGGCAGCGGCTTCTCTCGGGGTGGGTGCATGAGCAGGATTACGATATTTTTCGGCAACTTGCTTGACATCCCAAGGTTTTTCTTGGCTAAGTTGTTTGGCTCGCATTCCTACCGGCTTACACACCTCTTTAAAGGTTTCCAAATTTGGCGTTTCATCGGTTCCCTCTAAGGTAGAAGCTAAACTAGAACGCATACCGTCTAAAGATTCAATTTCCTGTACCGCTTCTCCTAATTGTTCAGGCTGAGGTTGAGCATGACTGTCAGAAAGGGGAAAGATCATCATACTGACAGTTAGACATAGAAAAATCGTAATTTTTGATAAGAATTGAGTCATTTTATTGTTAATCATGATAATTAGTTCTTGATCAATAAGAAGTTTTGGTAATTTGATGAATTACTTAATCGCGACTTTTACACCATCTTTGACTTGCTTAGAAGGATTTAAAATGATTGTATCTCCAACTTCTAGTCCAGAATGAATTTGCACTTGTTCTCCTTTCTGGCTGCCAGGGGTAACGGTGGTAAATTGAGCTTTGTTATCAACAACGCGATAAACGCCAGTAATCCCAAACCGCTCAATGACTGCCGATTCTGGAATCATTAATCCTGCTTTTTCTTTGGTAGATAAGGTGAGACGGCCAAACATTCCCGGAATCACTTGCTTATCTTGATCCAGGGCCATTTTGACTGTAAAGTTACGGGATTTGGGATCAGCGCTGGGAACAATTTGGGTGACTTCACCGGACACGTTTCGCCCCAAGGCATCAATTTGGACAGGCAGCCGTTCCCCAACCGCAATGGTTCCCAGAAGGGATTCAGGAACTGAAACTTTAAATTCTAAGTTTTCTACGGTTTCTACGGTGACAATAGGTTGTCCGAACCCTGCCATAGCACCGGCCATTGCGCCTTCATGGGCTTGTTTTTTGGTAATGACGCCGTTAAAGGGGGCTTTTACCTTGCCGTAATCCAGATTCGCCATACTTTGTTCCAAATTGGCTTGGGCTTGGTCAACACCAGCACGAGCTTGTTTAATGTTGCTCTGGGCTTGTTCCATCTGCGATCGCGCTCGTTGGACAGCGCTACGCGCTTGCTGGATATTGGCTTGAATCTGTTCGATGCGGGCTTTACTGCTGGCAAGACGGGCATTGGCTTGGTCGAGGCGAGACTTGCTCACGGCACCATTTTCATAAAGCATTTCCATCCGTCTTTGGTGAAGCTTGGCATTTTCGAGTTCGGCTTTTTCTTCCTGCAATTGTCCTTTGGCTTGTTGCACCCGTGCTTGGGCTTGATTTTTCTGGGATTGAGCGCTGATATAGGCCGATCGCGCTGAATTAACTGCAGCCTGGGCTTGGGAAAGATTGGCTTGGGCTTGATTGGCTTGGGCTTGGATATCCCGGACATCAATTTTGGCAATGAGGTCGCCTTTGGTGACGCGATCCCCTTCATCGACTAAAATTTCCTCAATGGTGCCATTGACTCGTGTCGTGAGCGTGGCGGATTTTTGCGACGATACCGTGCCAGTGAGCACGCGATCGCGCCGCATGGTTTGATGTCCAACTTTGGCGGTGTTTACGGCAACTTCTGCAGTTTCAGTTTGTTCCGTGTTGGTTTGGGAGGAGGCTTGATGGGTTCTCACAGTCGCGTTGAATCCCCAAATGCCCCCGCCCACTAGGACAATCATTAAACTGGTAACACCGAGCAACCGCTTTTTCTGAAATGGTTGATGGGTTGATGTTGTGCTCTTCATTGTCAATACCTCGTTTGAATAGTTGATTCTTGCTTCTCAGGCCGACGGAAGCGAAGGGTGAGGAAAACGACTAAGAGGGCGTGGCGCGATCGCATAATTTGAGCAGTTCTTGATCAATCACGCGATAGTAACGACAAGTCCCCACTCGCCGACAAGCCACCACTCCTGCAGTTCTCAGCAGCTGCAATTGTTTGGAGACATTGGCCTGTTGCAATCCCGTTCGTTCACAAATTTCACT
>JBDGQV010000149.1:14499-20709 GCA_042218725.1 Halothece sp.
TTCCATCAGTTCTGTGACTAACTGCCCGGAATTGGACATCCCCCCAATCCCTAAATGTCCTAAGTAGGGTTCTGGGCTAACAAAGGTGATGGGAACCTGTTCCCGTATTCCTTTCTTTCTTAAAACATAATCGGCTAACAGCGCAAATTCATAAGCAGGCCCCATACAACTCGCCCCAGGAACCGCTCCCACCACCATCGGGCCTGGGTTTTCTAAAAATTTCTCCCAGGCTTCACGGGCCATTTCCGCATGATGAGCATTGCAAACCGATTGCGTATATCCCTGTTCTGGACCCAATCCCGGCATTAAGTGGTACGCCAGTGATGCCCCGGTTGCAACCACCAGATAGTCATAGTCAAAGGTACTCTCTTCCTCTACAGTGACTCGTTTTTGTTCGGGATCCAGGGCGGTCACTTTCCCGTGTTGCCAATGAATGCCTTTTTTGTCTAATAATGGCTTTAAAGGGAGTTGTACTTGATCTAACCGTCTCAGGTTAAACGCGACCCAGGGTAAAGACGGAATAAAGGTAAAGGTTGGTTCATCGGAAATTAAGGTGATCTCATGCCTTCCTTTAAGAAGATGTTTGAGTTCATAGGCGACGGAAAGTCCCCCAAATCCTGCACCGATAATTACAATGTGTGCCATGTTATGATTGCTTTTATACTACTATTTATTTATATAATATAATAACAAAATAAATTTCTGAATTCAATACTTGACTAAATTGCTAATTAGTTATATTTTGGATAAATGAAGCTCAGCCCATGAGTAAGGAATAATCATGATGTCTCATAATGTCGGTTTACTGGATCGGATTTTGCGGTTAACGCTCGCAGGCGTTTTATTGTTTCTAGGTCTCGATACTTATAGTGGCAGTACAACTGGCATCATTTTGAGTGTCGCTTCCATTGTTCCGACTCTCACTGCAATTTTAGGAACTTGCCCAGTTTACAGCATTTTAGGTTTAAGAACCTGTCGTATGCAATAAATCCTTTTGTTATTGGAGAAAATCAACAATGGTTACAACTTCTTCCCAACCCACAATGCGGGAAATTTCACCGAAGCAATATTTCAAAATGGCTCGCCCGCCTCAATTAGTTGATGTGCGCACCGGTTTTGAATATATGACCGGTCACGCGCCACAGGCGGTTAATTTGAGCCTATTTCGACTCTCTTTTGCCATGATTCCCGGTTTAAGACGATTATTGTTGCCGAAATGGTTCCGGGAATTCCCAAAAGATCAACCGATCGCTGTTATTTGTTTAACGTCTCATCGCAGCCCGATCGCGGCCAAACAACTCCTCAAAGCAGGATTCACGAAGGTCTATAACATTAGCGGGGGCATGATGGAATGGCAACAACAGGGACTTCCCACCAGCAAGTAACCAGTGACTAATGACAAAGGACTAATGACCAACGAATTTGGAGGTCAATTATGCAACTAAGTCGCAAAAATCTTGACCAGCGACAAGACCATATTTACGATACGATTGTTGTCGGCGGCGGGGCTGGCGGATTATCGGCAGGCATTTATCTGCAACGGTATAATCTTTCCAGTCTGATCATCGACAAAGGAAAAGCGCGATCCTATTGGATGCAGGAGTTGCACAACTATTTGGGCTTACCGCCAGATACCCCTGGCAGTGAACTCCTCAAGCGCGGCAAAGACCATTATCTGTCTCTAGACGGCGACTTTCTCAACGGATTTGTCGAAGACATTGTTGATGAAGGAGATACCTTCGCCGTTACCGCCAAAGTGGGTCGCAATAATAGTATGTATCCTGTTTTGCGCGCCAAATACATTATTGCAGCCAGCGGCATTATTGACCAGCTTCCCCCATTGGAGGATATGCAAAACGTATACGAATATGCCGGTTATAACTTGCACGTTTGCATGGTGTGTGACGGCTATGAAATGACGGATAAAAAATGCGGTTTCTTTGCGGGAAGCGAAGCCAGCATTGAAGAGATGGTCTTTAATTTAAGCTGGTTCACCCCTTACATTGTTATCTTTACCCATGGGATGTTTGAAATTAATCCCGATCTCCGTCAGCAATTGCAAGATCATGGCTATCAGATTGTGGAAACGCCGATTAAGCAATTTTTAGGAGAAAACCATCACATGACGGGAGTGGAATTAGTAGACGGTTCCGTCATTGAGTTGGAAACCGGCTTAATTTCCATGGGATCGAAGTATCACAACGATTATTTACAGCGTTTTGATCTCGATTATAAAGGAAATAATTTAGTAACTGACAAAATGGGACGCACTTCTCATCCGCGTCTGTTTGCCATTGGCGATTTAAAAGTCGGCTTAAACCAAGTTGTCGTTGCTGCTGGAGATGGGGCATTAGCTGCCACACAAATTTGGCGCGAAATCCGCAATGCCACGCCGCCCCGTCGTTGGGAAGAAAATTTATTAACAACGGCTTCGAAATAACTTTCACGAAAATCCCTAACCCATTATCGGGTTTTTATCAACTAGTTAACTATTAAAAAAATAAAAGGAGGACAAAAACCATGACTAACCTATTTTCACCGGAATGGATGGCAACCTATCAAGAAAAATGGAACGCGGAACCGGAACTGTCTGAGGCACTGGCAAAAATCAACTTTGATTCCGTGATTGGCTATGGTTTCAAAGGCGAAGATCAACCCCGGGGAGTATTAGTGGTTAAAAACGGTCAAGCGGTTGATGCTGGGGCTTATAACGGCGAAACGCTCAATTGGGATCTCAGGGCGGATCCCGAAGATTGGGAAAAATGGTTCAAAAAAGGCCTCAACATGATGGGATTGAGCGGTGCCTATATGCAAGGCAAACTCAAATTTCTAGTCGGCGACTATGGTGCCATGATTAAAGATCCCCGGATGGTCAATCCCTTCTTAAAGAGTTTTTCTGTGATGGGAGACGTTCACGCTGCTGTTGCTGCTTAGAACCGTAACTAATTGCTGTTGGGTTAGTTCGCTTGGCTAGCCCAACCGACGAACAACGAATCACGAATCATAACCATGGCTTCCTCACCTACCCCTGAACAACAACGTCCTCTCAATATCGTCGGTCGCATCACGGCTTATTTTGTCAATTCGCAAGTCACCCTGCTGATTATTGCTGCCTTAGTCATCTTTGGGTTGGCAGCCGCGTTTTTTACCCCAAAAGAAGAAAATCCTCAAATTACTGTTCCCGGTGCCGACATTTATTTTAACTATCCCGGTGCCCCGGCAGAAGTGGTGGAAGAAACGGTCACTGTCCCCATGGAATCAAAAATTCGAGAATTGCCGGGGATTGATGATATTTATTCCGTCTCGCAAACGGGACGATCGCGCATTACGGCGCAGTTTTTTGTGGGAGAAAACTGGGAAGATTCCTTATTTAAGTTGCAAAATCACCTGTTTAATTCCCAGGATATTTTACCCGAAGGGGTGAATTATCAAGTGAATCCCATTGATGTGGATGATGTTCCCATCGTTACGCTGACCCTTGCCGGGGAAAATTATAGCGATAATCAGTTGCGCCGCGTGGGAGAACGCATTTTAAGAGAGTTGCGTAAAATTCCGAATACTGGAGATTTAAGCATTACTGGAGGACAACCGCGAGTCATCCGTGTAGATTTAACCCCGGAACAGTTGGCCAGTTATCAATTATCTCCAGCCGCGATCGCGCAAGAGTTGCAATCAGCCAACAGCCGCATCCAAGCAGGGGATGTCTCAGTGGGCAATCGACGCATTTTTATTGAAGGGGGCAATCTCTTAGAGACGGCAGAGGAAGTAAAAGCCTTGATTGTGGGAGAAGGCGAGGACGGTTCTCCCATTTATTTAGAGGATGTCGCCACCGTGAGTGACGGCTACGACGATCGCGAAACCTATTCCCGGCTATTCAATCGCAAAGACTGGGATGTCACCGAACCCTATCCGGATCGAAACCTGCATCCGGAAGAAAAATTTGAAGAACGCCCGGCCATTACCATTGGCATTGCCAAGAAAAAAGGCACCAATGCGGTGGTGGTTGCCCAAGAAATCTTCGATCGCGTAGAAACCTTAAAATCAGACCTGCCCAACGACATTACCGTTGCTGTCAGCCGCAACGCCGGACGCACTGCTTCCCGTGCGGTGGGAAATCTGTATTCCAGTTTATTCCAAGCGATCGCGATCGTGGTGGTGTTGCTGATTGCCTTCTTGGGTTGGCGAGATGCCCTGATTGTTGCCCTGGCGATTCCCCTAACCTTGGCAGGCACCCTCTTAGTGGGCTGGATTGCCGGACAAACCATTAATCGCATTACCCTGTTTGCCCTGATTTTATCGTTAGGGATTTTAGTGGATGACGCGATCGCGGTTACCGAAAACATCCACCGTCGCTTTGAGGAAATGCCGGATCAGTCGTTTCCGCAGAAAGTTCAAGGGGCAATCCTTGCCGTTGCCGAACTCGGGGTTCCCATTCTC
Organism: Halothece sp.; assembly: GCA_042218725.1. Taxonomy (GTDB): domain Bacteria; phylum Cyanobacteriota; class Cyanobacteriia; order Cyanobacteriales; family Rubidibacteraceae; genus Halothece. The sequence goes on from JBDGQV010000149.1 coordinate 18,937, forward strand.
CTCTCTACCATTACCGTTATTCTTGCGTTTATTCCCATGGGCTTTGTGACGGGAATGATGGGGCCCTACATGGGACCGATTCCCTTTAATGTGCCAGTGGCAATGATTATCAGTACTTCCCTGGCGATTATTGTTACGCCCTACTTAGCCGTTCGGATGATCAGGGTGCAACCAGGGGCATCGAATGGAAATCATGATAGTCAAGAACAAGCCCCAGGCCGCATCTATAATTTATATCGCCGCATTATGGAACCGTTGCTTGATTCTGCGAAGCGGCGACGATTTTTAATTTTCTTTGTGGTGGGATTACTCTTAGCCAGTTTTGTTCTCCCGCTGACGCAAGCAGTAAAATTCCGCATGTTGCCCAAGGCTGACGAAGAGCGCTTTTTAGTGCAGCTAGATGCCCCGTTGGGCACGGAGTTAGTGGAAACCGATCGCATCGTTCGGGAACTGGAAAGCGTCATTCAAGAAGATCCCGAAGTCGTGCAATTTGAAAGTTATGTGGGAACAGCAGCCCCCATTACCTTTAACGGGTTGCTCCGCGGCAATACCAATCGCGGTGGCGAACATGTGGGGGATATTCGCGTTCACTTGACCAATGATGATGCGCGATCGGTCAGTTCTGAAGATATTGTCTTTCGCCTGCGTCCCAAGCTCACCAAAGTAGCGCGAGAAAATAACGCGATCGTGAAATTAATCGAAGTGCCGCCCGGTCCGCCGGTTCGTTCCACCATGTTAGCGGAAATCTATGGCCCTGATTATGAACAGCAACGAGATTTAGCGAAACAAGTTGCCGAAGTCTTCCGCAATACCTCAGAAGTGGTGGATGTGGATGATTCTGTCAAAAACCAAGTTCCCCAGATGCAATTAGAAGTGGATCGCGCTAAAGCTACTCAGGCGGGATTAAGTACCCAAGCGATCACAGAAACCATTAATATGGCCATTGGCGGCGTCAATGCTTCCACCTTAAAAATTCCAGGCGAGTTAACCCCAGTTCAAATTCAGGTCCGTTTTTCCGAAGCCAGCCGACAAGGCATGGATGATTTACGGCAGATTCAATTGCCGACCCCGGATGGGGGATTAGTTCCCTTAAGCGAATTAGTGACCTTCCGTTCCACAACTGTAGATCAGCCTATCTTCCACAGAAATCAAACCCCCGTTACCTATGTCTTTGCCGAAATGGGTGATCGTTCCTCTGTTTATGCGGTAATGGAACAAATGATTCATTTCTTCCAAAATCCGCTGCCAGAGGGGTATCACATTGAATGGGAAGGGGAATGGCAACTGACCTTGGAAGTGTTCCGCGATTTAGGTTTAGCGATGCTGGTGGCTGTCATTCTCATTTATATTATCCTTGTCGGGCAGTTCCGCAGTTTCAAGATTCCCTTAATCATGCTGGGGGCAATTCCGTTGGCCTTAATTGGCATTTTAGTCGGATTTTCCCTCAATGGCGTTTATTTCAGCGCTACGGGGATGATTGGGGTGATTGCCTTAGCCGGAATTGTAGTTCGCAACGCGATCGTGCTGTTGGAATTTGTGCGCGATCGTCGTCAAGAAGGCATTGAACTGAAAGAAGCCATTATCGAAGCCGGTGCGGTGCGCTTTCGCCCGATTCTCCTCACCAGTGTCACCACCATGTTAGGAACCTTAACCATTCTCAGCGATCCCGTGTGGTCTGGGTTAGCATGGACGTTATTAACCGGGATGTTAACCTCTTCTGCATTGACGCTGTTTATTATTCCTTTGATGTACTACGGCGATCAGCGATCGAAT
>JBDGQV010000015.1:0-1769 GCA_042218725.1 Halothece sp.
CTTCTAATTTCTTTTAGGTTTCCGAGTTCTTTCTTGGCGTCGTTAATGCTGCGGTATTTCAGCTCTAGCAAATCGGGCAGTTTTTCATCATCCAATTCACGAACCCCGGCTTGGATATATTGGTTGAGGACAAAATCGAGAAATTCCTGCTGTTTCTCGATATAGCGGGAGAAGATCAGATGCTTGTTGGCAAAGACACGTTCCCGGCGGCTAATGGGCGGTTTTGCGTAGGCAATGTAGTTCAGGACATCAAACAAATCGCTTTTCTCGGCATCAATAATGCGACTGATATCGGACAAGGCTTCCTGACCATAGCCTTTTTCCGCTAACCCTTGCAATAGGGCTTTGCGGGTATCGGGGCGGCTCCACAGCGATCGCAGTTGGGCTTCATCTTGGAACAGTTCCGGCAGTTCGCCATAAAGCCGTTCAATAAATTCTTGAGCAGAGAGGGGTTTGCCTTCGGGACTGCAATAAGTGGTTTGAATGGCGTGCTGAATGGTTCGTTCTTTGCCGTCAGCCAGTTCAATTACCACTTTCTGGCGTTGATTGCCGGTGTCTTGTTCTTCCGGTTCGGGACGATCGTTGTTATCCCCGCTAGATTCGTTGCCGGATTTGCCTTCTCTGGGTGTAATTGGTGTCGGGGCTTCCGGTTCCCCATCCCATTCGGGGTCGTTGAAATGTTTGTAAGCCTCCACAAAATCATAGATCGTGAAATAGTCTTTCCCTTCAAAGACCCGCGTTCCCCGGCCAATAATCTGCTTAAACTCAATGATGGAGTGGATGGGACGCATCAAGACAATATTGCGAACATTGCGGGCATCAACGCCAGTAGACAATTTATGGGAAGTGGTTAGAATGGTGGGGATGCTTTTTTCGTTATCCTGAAAGGCTCGCAGTTGCTGTTCCCCCAGTGTTCCATCATCTGCCGTAACCCGGACGCAATAGTTGGGGTCAGTGCTAATTTTCATCTGGTTGATTAAATCCCGTACCATCAGGGCATGGTTTTGATCCATGCAGAAAACCAGAGTTTTCTCGTTTTGGTCAATATCCTCCATAAAGAGTTGAACCCGATAGGCTTCACGGGGACGCATCTCAATAATGCGATTGAAGTCCTTTTCTGTATAAACCCGACCTTCTTCAATTTGTCCGGCTAAGACTTTGTCTTCTTCGCTGTAAACATATTCATCAAGGTTGGTCTGAATCTGCTTGACCTTGAACGGGGTTAGGTAGCCATCCTCAATGCCGTTGGCGAGGGAATAGCTGTAAACGGGTTTCCCAAAGTAGTAATAAGTATCGACGTTGATCTCACGGCGGGGGGTTGCAGTTAATCCCAATTGCACGGCTGGGGAAAAATAGTCCAGAATGCTGCGCCAAGTGCTTTCATCATTCGATCCCCCGCGATGGCACTCATCAACAATGACCAAATCAAAAAAATCGGGAGGATATTCTCCAAAGTTGGAAGCGGGATTGCCTTCGGCATCTTTCCCTGTCATAAAGGTTTGGAAGATGGTAAAGAAGATGCTTCCGTTTTTGGGCACTTTCCCTTTTTTCTTGATGATGTCGGGATCGATGCGAACTAAGGCATCATCGGGGAAGGCGGAGAAGTCGCCAAAGGCTTGATTGGCGAGGATATTCCGGTCGGCTAAAAACAGGATGCGGGGGCGGCGATTGCTTCCAGAGCGGTTCCAACGGCTTTGAAACAGTTTCCACGACAGTTGGAAGGCGATAAAGGTTTTTCCGGTTCCCGTTGCCATGGTTAGCAGGATGCG
>JBDGQV010000150.1:0-28417 GCA_042218725.1 Halothece sp.
AATAAAATTGGCGAATTAATCTTTTGCGAAAATTCGGTTTTCACTAAATTTTGTATTTCCTCATCAACCGCATCCACTTTATTTAAAACAAGAATTTGCTGACGTTGGGCCAAACTCGGCTTATACGCCAATAATTCCTCTTGAATGGTTTGGTAATCTTCAATCGGATTTTCTGCGGTTAAGTCAATTACATGAATTAAGATTTTTGTCCGCTCAATATGGCGCAAAAATTCATGACCTAAGCCAACGCCTTCATGTGCTCCGGCAATTAAACCGGGAATATCGGCAAACACAGTGCCATCGCCAGTAGGCTTGCGAACAATCCCAAGATTGGGAATCAAAGTCGTAAACGGATAATCGGCAATTTTGGGGCGTGCTGATGATAGGGCAGCAATTAAGGTCGATTTTCCGGCATTGGGTAAGCCAATAATCCCGACTTCCGCTAAAAGTTTTAATTCTAATCGCAGTCGGCGCTCTTCGCCAGGGAGTCCGGGAAGCGCTTTTTCTGGGGCGCGGTTTTGGTTGCTCAGGAAATGTCTGTTGCCTAAGCCTCCTTTTCCCCCTTGGGCGACACATAATTGTTGCCGGTGCTGGGTTAAATCGCCAATGATTTCTTCTTTTTCAATATCATAGACAATCGTGCCGCAAGGAACAGGTAAAACGCGATCGCGCCCATTTGCCCCGGTTTTATTTTTGGGGCCGCCCCGTTTGCCATGTTCAGCCTTAAAACAATGTTCATATTTAAAATCGAGGAGAGTTTGTAAATTTTCATCGGCTTCTAAAATCACGGATCCCCCTCTGCCTCCGTTACCGCCCGAGGGGCCGCCGGCAGGAACATATTTTTCTCGATGAAAGGCGACAATCCCGTCACCGCCCTTGCCTGCAACAACTTCAACGTCTGCTTGATCAATAAACTGCATGGTTAAACGTGGAGAGAAATTCCATTATGGTTTAGACTAGATGGGTAAGCAGGTCTTACTCTACAACATTAACTGATGGTATTTGACCCTAATTTCTTTAATTCTGACGCAACTAACAATCAATCATCGGAATCTTCTGAGGACCAATCAGATAATTCCCTCTTACAATATCTTCAGCAACAAAACCCCGATGTTTTAGCCGAAATTGCCCGCTCCATTAGCCCGGACGCGAAACAAATCGTTTCCCAAAATGTACAAGGGCTAGTTGGGATGTTGCCTTCGGAACAGTTCCAAGTGCAAGTGACAACCGATCAAGATAATCTTTCAAATATGCTAGCTTCTGCCATGATGACCGGCTACTTCTTACGCCAAATGGAACAACGAATGGAATTAGAAACCCGAATGGATAACACCAACGACATTAATTCCTAAAAGAACTTCATCAACCCCCCTTAGTCAGGGGGGAAAAAAATGGCGGAAACTGGTTGAAGTTTACCCGCCTTCGGCAAATGTCACCATAACAATAATTGACAGTAAAATGCCGGGGCTGAGTAAAACAACTAGCATCAAAAGCTCGTTTGGGGTCATAAGAGTTGAAATTTCGTCAATGGCTTACTTCCCTTAATTTAGCGCGCAAACACGTCAGTGGCGAAATATAACAGAATTTCAATAATACGTGTCTTGGTTATCATCGAATAAGCCTAACAGGGGTCCGAGAATCACTCCGAAAACAAATCCCCCAGCATGTGCCCAATAGGCAACCCCGCCGCCTTCCATACCGATGTTTGCGGAGGCGCCAAGACTCGCAATGCCATAGAAGGCTTGTTGAACAAACCAAAAGCCTAAAAAGAACACCGCAGGAACCCGAATGGTGGTCCAAATAATGAAAATGGGCAGGAGAGTCAGAATTTCAGCACGGGGAAATCGTATAATATAAGCACCCATAATCCCCGCGATCGCGCCGCTTGCCCCCAAGGAAGGCACAGTCGAGCCGGCTGAGAAAAACCATTGCGCTAAACTCGCCAACGCGCCGCAACCTAAATAAAAAATAATAAATCGCACTCGCCCCAGTGCTTCTTCAATATTATTGCCAAAAACCCAGAGATAAAGCATATTGCCGCCTAAATGAAGAATGCCGCCATGAAGAAACTGGGCAGTAAACAAAGTCATCCATTCCGGAATGGGTTGGTTAACATTAATCCCGCGAAAACTGGCAGTTAATTCTTTGGGAACGACCGCAAACCACCGAAAAAAGATATCTAACTGAGCGGGGCTTAAATTAATTTCATATAAAAAAACTGCAATATTTAGCCCAATGAGGACATAAGTAACATAAGGTGTAATCTTAATCGGGTTTTGATCGCGTAAAGGAACCATTGTTATTTTTTCTTTTGGCTAGGGCTAGTCTCACGATACTCTAAACACAATGCCGTTGTCTTGATCCCGAGCAACTAGCGCAACAGTCAAGGATCTATTTTCCCAAACAATTGAGAAACTGGAACTTCTTCCTGATTTTCTTTCTGAGGTCATCTGCAATTAAAGTATCGAGGACAATTATCATTGATCAACTTCAACCACGATTATTTAAACTACTATCCTTATCCCTCTCAGCGCCGCGTCATGCTGGGAAAACAGTGTGCCGTTGCCACGAGTCAGCCGTTGGCAAGTTTAGCAGGGATGGAAATGTTTTCAGCAGGCGGAAATGCCGTGGATGCGGCAGTAGCAATGGCAATTGCCTTAACTGTTGTGGAACCAACTTCCAATGGCATTGGGGGTGATGCTTGTGCGTTGGTATGGGATGGTCAGGTGCATGGTTTAAATGGATCTGGCAAAAGCCCGCAAGCCCTAAGTTCAGACCAATTTCAGGCTCATGCCCCTAAGTCTCGTTTGGGTTGGCCGACAGTGACGGTTCCTGGCGCTGTTTCCACTTGGCGGACATTATGGGAACAATGGGGAAAACTGCCGTTTGAACAATTGTTTGCCCCAGCCATTCGTCATGCCCGTGAAGGCTTTCCTGTTTCGCCGGTAACTGCTTTGGCTTGGCAAGAAGCGGCGTCTCGATTTTTACATCTGGATGCGCCGGAATATCAAGCATTTCAGGAGGTATTTTTTCCCCATCAACGGGCGCCAAAAGCCGGAGAAATTTGGAGGAGTCCTCTTCATGCCGAAACCCTGAGCGCGATCGCGCAAACGGGCGGTGAAAGCTTTTATCGCGGTGAATTAGCCGAAAAAATCGCCAATTTTGCCAGCCACACGGGGGGCTATTTAACCGAAGCAGATTTAAAAGATCATAAGGCGCAGTGGGTGCAACCGCTATCTACCACGTATCACAACTTGCGGGTTTGGGAGTTGCCGCCAAACTTTCAAGGCATTGCCACTCTCATTGCTTTAAATCTTCTAGAAGGCTTTGATGTGGGGTCTCTCTCTTATAACAGTGAACAACGGTATCATTGGCAAGTGGAAGCCATGAAACTGGCCTTTGCTGATATCAACCGTTATCTGGCTGATCCCAACTGGATGAAGATTGATCATGAGGCGCTACTTTCTGAAGAAAATACTCAACAACGGCGACAGTTAATTGGGGAGCAAGCGTTGAGTGATATTCAGCCTAGTTTTGCCGATCACGGGACAGTGTATTTAACCGCATCTGATGGGGAATTGATGGTGTCGCTGATTCAATCCAATTATGAAGGTTTTGGCAGCGGCATTTTAGTTCCCGAAACGGGAATTGCTCTCCACAACCGCGGGAGTTGCTTTAGTTCTCAATCAGGACATCCCAATGCCTTTGCGCCGGGGAAACGTCCTTTCCATACGATTATGCCCGGTTTTCTCACCCAAGATGGGCAACCGTTGGGAACATTTGGCGTGATGGGCGGACAAATGCAACCCCAAGGCCATTTACAAGTAGTGTCTAATTTGGCTGACTATGAGATGAACCCGCAAAGTGCGTTAGATGCTCCTCGCTGGCGCTATTTAACGGATCAACGGGTCGTTTTGGAAACGGGAATTCCCTCAGAGGTCATGATTTCCCTCTCGCAACGGGGTCATGAAGTGCGGGTTAATCCCAGCAAAGCCTTATTTGGCAAAGGACAAATTATTCTAAAACACAATGGCATTCTCGTTGCCGGATCCGAACCTCGCGCTGATGGGATCGCGTTAGCCATGTAAAATGATTAAAGATTCGGTTTTTTCTCTAACAGTTGCTCACGAAGATTTTCTAGATCATTTTCTGGAATAATTCCCTGATCCGCAAGAGAGTCAAGGGTTTCTGATTGACGACGCAATGTTGCCCGCTTAATCACTTGTTTTTGCATGGGAAATGCTAGTTCTGGATGATCTTCCACAAAGGTGTTAATCCAGTTCAGCGCTGCGTCTCCATTTTGTTTATAAAACTCAATACATTGCGAAGCGACATTTTCATCAACTGCTTGTTCATGAGCCAGTTGCTTAATAATTTTCACCACTTTCTTGGAAACATACACGATCGCGGCGTAATATTCGTAGCGAAAGGTCAGTTCTTTAATGCGGCGATTGGCTAACCAATATTGTTTGGGAATCAGCAGCAATAATCGGTTGACAATCAGTTTGCGCAACGGCGTTTCTAGGGTTCTCGTTTTTGCAATGGGAGGCGGAATTTGGTTAGATAGAACGGCATCGCCTTTCCAGTTCATCATGACACTTAATTTCTTTAGGGCTAATTCAGAAATGACACCTTCATCATGAAGTTCCCGATAAGCATGATGTTCAATTTGTACCACTTGCAACCAAAACACTTGGCGCATTTGCACCGGATCGGCCCTCAATTTTTCCCAAAATTTAGCGGCGGAGGCTTCCGCTTGTTGTAGATTTTGTTCATAGTTTTGTTTTAACTCCTCAACAATTGATGGGTCAAAGAAGGGACGTTTTTCCAATTCTTTGCTTAGTTCTAAGGTTTCCTTTTGGATAAAGACACGTGCCTGCACTCGCGCTAATTCTTCCCGTTTGGATAATTGATCCAACCCCAGCCAACGTACCAATCTACCAATTGTCGAGCCGCTGACTAAAATCGTGAAAACCGCTACCCCTAGGGTCATGGCAACAATCAGTTGACGATGGGGAAAATCATTACTAAGGCTCAAAGCCAAGGCGAGCGCGATCGCGCCCCTTAAACCGCCCCAAACCGTAATGACTTGAAATTTCCAATTAATGGGGTTGGAAGGCTGAAAACGGTTAACTAGGGGAATCAATAGAAAAATGACTAAAGCTCGGGTAAGCATCGCCAGCGCGATCGCCCAAATAATTGCTAGCCAAAATGTGACATTATCAACATTGAGTTCCACTAAAAATCCTGAGGTTTTCAGCCCCACCAATAAAAAGATTAGACTATTGGCAAGAAAAGCAATATATTCCCAAAATTCTTGGAGATGGCGTCTGATTGCGGGCTTGAGGGTATACTCGCAATATCCTCCCACCACTAAACCAGCGCTCATTACCGCAATTACCCCAGAAAATTCCAGATAATGTTCGGCAACTAAAAACGCAGCGTAAGCAACCAAACCAGACACTGTTAGCTGAATGGCATAATCTTCTTCTGCCAAATTAATCGAAACTCGCATCACTGTTGCTATCACCACGCCCACAATGATTCCGCCAACTAAGGTAATGAAAATTTCCAAACCCGCCTCTCCTACCGTCACCAAACCAAAGTTTCCATTAGTGATGACTACTAAGATGACATCAAACAGAACAATTGCGGTAGCATCATTCAACATACTTTCCCCTTCTACAAGCATCATTAGCCGTCGAGGGGCACCAAGTTTTTTAAACAAGGCAATCACCGCTACTGGGTCGGTTGCGGAAACTAAAGCGCCAAACAAAAGGGCTTGAGAAAAAGACAGTGGGGTGAACTGGGCGATGCCAATTCCAATCAAGCCTGCTCCTAATAATAACCCGGGTCCAGCGAGGGTAAAAGCTGGGACCAGAGTTTGTAAAAGTAGTTTGTTATCGAGGTTAATGGCGGACTCAAAAATTAAGGGGGGCACAAAAATGAAAAGAATTAAATTGGGAGAAAGGGTTAAGTCACTAAACGATTCCAGGGGAGTACCAGAACGAGCTAAGAAGCCAAGAATTAAGCCAATAATGACTAGCCCTACGGTATAGGGAAAATTTAATCGTTTGAAAGCAACTGCTCCTAGAGAGGCCACCAGCAACAATAGCAGGATGGAAATTTCTTTGGTTAATATTGGCGTTTCACTCATTACTCAATGGAATGACATTATTAAGAATTTGGGCTAATTCAAGTTTTAGCTGTATCCTACCAAGTTAATACACCGGCAGGGTAAAGTGAAAACAACTGCCCCGATTGGCATTGCTATCCACCCAAATTTGTCCATAATGGGCGCGAATTACTTGGCGGCACAGAGAAAGTCCTAACCCATATCCTTCTTTCGCTTTATCCCGTTTTAAGCGGACATGGCCTTCAAAAATTTGCTCCCGTTTTTCTTCGGGAATGCCAGGGCCATCATCACAAACCGTCACTTGAATTTTTTGTGAGGTACGGTGCAAAATTGAAACTTGAATTGTGCCTTGTTCGGGGGTGTATTTGACCGCGTTATCAAGTAAATTCACTAACACTTGGCGGATTAATTCTTGATCGGCATGAGCTTCCGGCACATCCTGGGGCAAATCTTTTTTCACATTTAAACATTTGCGGTCAAAGGTATCTTGGAATTGTTCTAAAATTTCATTTCCCAACGCTTGGAGGCTAACTTGTTGCGGTTGGATTTGCAACTCAGCATTTTTCCCCCTCGCCGTTTGCAAAATATCGGTAATCATCCGATTCATAATGCGGAATTGGGTTTGCGCTTGCTTAAAGATTTGTTGTTTAACGTTAGCGACTTTGTCAGGATCAGGGTTTTGGTCGGTTAATTCTAACGTTTCAAGCGCGATCGAAGCGGCTGTTAGGGGATTGCGCAAATCATGAGCCAACATCGCCAGCACTTGGTCTTTAAACTTAATTTGTTCGTTGAGTTCTTGATTTTCTTGTTTGAGGCGGAAAATTTCATCAGAAAGACGGATTAATTCGGTAGAATAAGTGACCGAATTGTTAGAATCAGCGGATTCCACTTCTTCTGAAGACTCTTGTTTAGCACTTTCCAACCAACTTGGCCATGATTGTTTCAGTTGGGCCACTAAATTGGTGCCGGCGATGGTTTGGCGAGGAGTGGGCGTAATTTTGACTAACGCTGGGGTTGCCACCAAACGAAAATGTTCGGCAAGATGCGGTTGTTCGGCAACATTAACAATTTCAAGTTCAAAGGGATAGTCTTCTTTGAGAGATTTGAGGTAGGCTTTAATTCCTTGAATATGCTCTTGAGAGCTCGATCGCTCATCAATGAACAATAATAGCTGGAGTGGCACTAGTATATCTCTATCCTCTTGATGCGTATTAAGGGTCGATCAATTTGGTCAACCTAGCACTAAGATATCAACTTTAACCAACAGTTAGTGCAATTTACGCCCGTTTCGATCCCTTTAAACGCTCTCAGGAATGGAGAAAGCAACGAATACTAAAAGACCAACCAATAGTATGGAAGCGACGCCCATTATAATGTAATTGCGCCGTTGCTTTTTATTTGGCGGTTCTGCTACATACATTTTAGGTTGGACAGCAAAGTTATTTAAACGACCTCCGTCCTCTTTAGTGTATGGCATAGTTAATTCCTTAATTGTTTAGTTAACACGACATTCTTCAGAGATCTTAGTAAATGACAGCTAAATCGTTAAGTATTTTTTGATTCATTTTACATTTTTTTACATTTCTCCGGCGCTGCTCCCTCTCGCTAAGATATAAAAGCAGTAGCTACGATTATTAAGCCTGGAATCATGATTAGTTTAGAGCAAGTGGAAGCTAATATTAAAGCAAAACTCCCTGATGCTCAAGTCAAAGTACAAGACTTAACTGGCGGGGGAGATCATTTAGAAGCCGTGGTGGTTTCCTCAGAATTTGAGGGAAAAACTCGCGTGAAACAACATCAAATGGTTTATGGGGCATTGCAAGAAGCCATGGCTTCAGAAGCGATTCATGCCCTAGCATTAAAAACTTATACCCCCGAAGCTTGGGAACAAGCCAGCCAAACGGTTTAAAAGTTATTGTAGAAGCAAACCGAGATTAGGAAACAATTATGGAACCGGAAGTTAAACAACGTATTGAAAATTTAATTAATAACAACAAAATTGCCGTTTTTATGAAGGGAACCAAACTCATGCCTCAGTGTGGGTTTTCTAATAATGTCGTACAAATTTTAAACGTCATGGGTGTTCCCTATGAAACCTATAATGTTTTAGATGATCCCGAAGTTCGTCAAGGGATTAAAGAATATTCCAATTGGCCTACCATTCCCCAAGTTTACGTCAATGGTGAATTTATTGGCGGTTCTGACATCATGATTGAACTGTATCAGAACAATGAGCTGCAACAAATGTTAGAAGTTGCCCTTGCCTCTTAAATCGGTTTGAGACTAGCCCCCGACAAGCGAGTGAGGGGGTTAGTCAAATTCAGAAGAAATCAATGACCGATCACAACCGTGAATCCTCATCACTAATAAAAATCGGGTTCCGGTTGTGGGCTGAATTGCTCGAAATTAGACCGATCGCGCAAAAACCTCACGGCTTCTTCTTCCAAACGATGGATTTGCCATGGTTCCAAAACATTGGCTGAGTGTAAACCCGCCAGGTAACCATCGAGATAAAGGCGAAGTTCATTAAAACCGTAACCGCGATGCCAGTAATCTACCATGGCATCGCTTAGATGTTGATAGTGACTAATGGTTCGGGAATCTTGTAGCATAGTTGTTAGGAAAGTCATATAATCTCATAATTCTATTTTATATGAAGAAATTCATTTGGAGTTCCGATTTCCTTCCAAATAAAAGGCCGTGAGGAGATTCCCCACGGCGATATTCTTCCAGAAAAATTGTCTAATTAAAGCGTTAAGACTTCCATTTTCGAGACATAACCTCAGCCATATCAACAACTCGCTGAGAGTAGCCCCATTCATTGTCGTACCAAGCAATTACTTTAATCATGTCGCCATTCATGACCATGGTGAAGTTGCTATCAACAATCGAGGAGGCATTGTTGCCTTGATAGTCAGAGGACACAAGGGGTAAATCAGTATATTCAATAATGCCTTTCATGTCTCCATTAGCTGCTTCATGAAGCACTTCATTCACTTGCTCGGTAATCGTCGGTTTTTCCACTTGCGCTACGAAGTCAACCACAGAAACATTAGGGGTGGGAACCCGCATTGCCAGACCGCTGAGTTTTCCTTCTAATTCGGGAATTACTAATGCAACTGCTTTGGCTGCTCCAGTGCTGGTGGGCACAATGTTAACAGCTGCCGCTCTGGCCCGACGGAGATCTTTGTGGCTAGCATCTAAAATCCGCTGGTCGCCCGTATAACTGTGGGTCGTGGTCATGGTTCCTTTGACAATTCCAAAGTGGTCATGAAGAACTTTGACCACAGGGGCTAAGCAGTTGGTGGTACAACTAGCATTACTGACAACATTATGCTTGTCATGTTCATATTCTTCATGATTAACACCAACGACATAAGTGCCAATATTGCCACCCTTTCCGGGTGCCGTAATAAGGACTTTCTTAGCACCGCCCGCAATATGTTGGGATGCTTTTTCTTCAGATGTGAAAACACCAGTTGATTCGACAACTAGGTCAATTCCCCAAGAATCCCAAGGCAGGTTGAGGGGATTGCGGTCGGAACAACATTTGATCGTTTTTCCGTCAACAGTAATGGAATCTTCGTCGTAGGTCACCTCGGCTTTGAGATTCCCTAGCATAGAGTCATATTTAAGCAAATGAGCATTGGTTTTGGGGTCAGAGGTATCATTGATTCCAACTACCTCTAAACCTGTATTTTCACGCTCTAACCAGCAACGTAAAAAGTTGCGCCCAATGCGTCCAAATCCGTTAATAGCTACTCTAATCACTATCTATTCGCCCCCTTGATGAAGCTCGATAACATTAAATTATTCTTAACGACACTGATCATACCGTAAAGTCTGTACTAAGAAAAAGATGACGCTCACCGTTTTTTTTAGCAAGGTTATTACTGGTAATTATTCTAGAAAAATCATAGCAATGCCCTTGACAAACTGATTGATTTTTGTTTATATCTTAGTTCGGATTGTTAGAGATTACCCCTTCTTCAATAGAAGGCACATCCTCTAACCCTTGGTCAAGAGAAAAGCTAATTGTTCAAGCGCGATCTGGGAATGCCAATTGCCTTCAGTCAGAGATTGCGCCTTCCTCAAGGGAAAGAGCCTTTCCTCACGCTTTGCAAGGCGTGACCATTGATGATCGCGCTCTGATTTCTTAGTAAATATCAGTAATATTACTATGGTAGCGAGTTTGATTCACTCCTAATAAACCATTAATTTGTGACTGATATCAAATTTTTCCAATTCAATCATGTGTTATAAACGCAATTAACTTTGGGTGTGGTGTTTGAGGAATTTAAATGAGTCGCTCTAATTCAGTTGATTTTCATGGTAGCCCCTTTCATTTTATTGGCATTGGCGGCATTGGCATGTCAGCATTAGCCTATATTTTAGCCAAACGGGAACTGCCGATTACCGGGTCAGACTTAAGCTCTAGCGAGATTACGGAACGATTGCAACAACTGGGAGTTCATGTATTTTCATCCCAAGCGGGAACAAACTTAGATTATTTTATTTCTAAGGATACTGACAGCAATAATTTGCCGCAAGTGATTTGCTCGACAGCGATTCATCCCGATAATGCAGAGTATCAAGCAGCTCTGACAAAAGGATGCCCGATTTTTCATCGTTCCGATGTGCTAGCCGCGTTAGTTGCCGAATATGAGAGTATTGCGGTGGCAGGAACCCACGGCAAAACGACTACGAGCAGTTTACTCAGCTATGTATTATTAAAAACGGGGATTGACCCCACTGTAGTGGTTGGCGGCGAAGTTTCGGCTTGGGGAGGAAATGCTCGTGTCGGCAATGGAGGCTATTTGGTAGCAGAAGCCGATGAATCAGATGGTTCGTTAGTAAAATTGCATCCCACTCTGGGGATTGTTACCAATATTGAATTAGACCATCCCGACCACTACCAAAGTCTATCGGCAGTGGTTGATATCTTTCAAACCTTTGCCAGTCAAACCCAAACGCTGGTGGGATGTATTGATTGTGAAACGGTACGCACTGCTCTTCAACCAGACATTAGTTATAGTCTTGATCTCGAAAAAGGAGCAAATTATACCGTCAGTGCCGTAACTTATGATGGAAAAGGGACAACTGCGACGGTTTGGGAAGGAGGCAGAGTTTTAGGAGAACTCCATTTGAAACTATTAGGGCAGCACAACTTAAGCAATGCTTTAGCCGTCATTGCCACTGCTCGCCAATTGGGATTGCACTTTGAAGAAATTGCAGACGCGATCGCGCAGTTTACTGGAACCAAACGACGCTTTGAAATCTATGGCAAAGAAAATAATATCTTATTTGTCGATGATTATGCCCATCATCCCAGTGAACTCATGGCAACACTTGCGGGCGCTAGGTTACAAATAGAGAATAAACAAGCCCAACGTCTGGTTGCCATTTTTCAACCCCATCGTTACAGCCGCACGGCTGCGTTTTTAGAAGAATTTGCAACGGCATTTGAGGACGCTGATTTGGTCGTCTTAACCGATATTTATAGTGCTGGTGAATCTCCCAATGGCATGAAGGGGGAACACTTAGCAGAAACCATGGCTCAACATCACCCCAATGTCATTTATCATCAAGATTTATCCTCTCTGTCGGATCGCTTAAGCAATCTGCTTCAACCTGGAGACATTGCCCTGTTCTTAGGCGCCGGGAACCTTAATAAAATTATCCCAGAAACCATGGCACGTTTAACGGAAACCAAAGCAGCATGACTCTCTATCTTCCCGAAACGAATTGTCTGATTCAACCCCAGGTTTCTCTCGCGACTCACACCTCTTTGCGAGTTGGGGGAACTGCCCAGTGGTATACCGCCCCCAACACCTGGGAACAATTACAAGATAGTCTTAATTGGGCGCACAAGGAACAGTTGCCCATTACGTTTTTAGGGGGTGGTTCCAATTTACTGATCAGCGATCGCGGTTTACCCGGTTTAGTAATCAGTGCGCGTCATTTTCGCAATATCGATATTAATGAAGAAACCTGCCAAATTACAGCAAGCGCTGGAATGCCTCTTGCTACTGTGGCTTGGAAAGCCGCTAAACGAGGTTGGAGCGGTTTAGAGTGGGCAGTGGGCATCCCCGGAACTGTGGGCGGTTCAGTTGTTATGAATGCGGGTGCACATGGGAAGTCTATGGCAGATGCCTTAGTGAGCATTGTTGTTGCCACTGCCGATGGTGAATTAGCCCGTTTAACCCCAGACGTCTTAGACTTTCGATATCGCACTTCGAACTTGCAAAGTTTTCCCCGTTGGGTAATGGAAGCGACCTTTCAACTGACCCCAGGATACTCCCGAGAAGAAATTACCGCCCAAACCCGCAGCAATCTTAATAAACGGCGCAGTACCCAACCCTACGATAAACCAAGTTGTGGTAGCGTATTCCGTAACCCCACCGGACAAGCAGCAGGCTGGCTCATTGAACAAACTGGTTTAAAAGGCTATCAAGTGGGAGGTGCTCAAGTGGCCCATCGCCATGCCAATTTTATTGTCAATCATGGCAAAGCCAGTGCTCAAGATATTTATAACGTTATTCAACACGTCCAAGAAAAAGTTGAGCAACAGTGGTCAGTTTTGTTGCAACCGGAAGTTAAACTGTTGGGTGAGTTTTAAAATTAAATTATTGAAAGCAAGGTAAATCAATTATGACAGAAGGAAAAGAAGGAAAAGGGTTTGGCTTCGGCTTAGGCAAAATGAAAGAATTGCGAGATGCCTTTGCCAAAGCACAACAAGTTCAACAAGGCGCCCAAGAACTCCAAGAAGAATTGGAGCAAATGAATATTGAGGGGCAAAGCAGCGATGGCAGCGTTAAAGTTATCATGAGCGGCAACCAAGAACCCCGTAGTGTCGAAATTTCTGAAGAAGCGTCGCAGAAAGGGGCTCAAGAACTTTCTGAACTGGTTACCGAAGCAGTGAAAGATGCTTATCAAAAGTCTACCGACACGATGCGGGAAAAGATGGAAGCCCTCACCAGCGGTTTACAACTACCGGGCATGAACGGATAACAATTGTGCTAAAACGGTGGGCACAGCCCACCCTATTTGGGAATTGAGGGCATTTGCTTCTTGCCACACTGCCACTGAAATGCTCACACTGGTAGCGGTCATTGCTGTACTAACGAATAAACTAGGAACAAGATCCAGGTTTAAAAACCAAGTTGCGGTAATAAACCCCACTAAACTGCTAACAACAAGGTTGCTAATCCAGACAACACTGGCACGACGCAGTTGATCAAGCAACTTTGCAAGTTCACTTTCCAGCCCCACCCGAAATAACAGGCAAATCACCCCCAGGTCTGCTAAAAAAGCTAATACTTCTTGATCGCCGGCGGAGAAGAGTTGCCAAGTTTGATCGGCACTACGGAGAACTAAGCCTAAGCTAATATAGCCAATAATGGCAGGGAGTCCCAATCGTTGCAATCCCGATCGAATGAACACAGCAACAATGAGAATTAAACCTACAAGCAGAATCAGTAATAATAATGCTTGCCCGGTTGGCATGCTTCCCTTGACCCCTAATCTATAAATTGCTTCTTATATTAACCTAAGTTTTAATGAGTAAGTTCCAAAAGAAAGGTCAATTTTGTCGAGTCGGAAGCATGGATGATCTTGGCAGTGTTGGTGATGGAAGCAAAGATTAATGAACAGTTTGACTGCGATGATTATTGATATTGCTGAGATCCCCATATCTGTTAAACTTACCGGAAGAAGATCCCAGTATAAATATGGAATAGCGGCGTTCTCACATAACTAGTTCCTATCGAGCGAGGCAAATATGAGTGATATCGGAAAAAAACGAGTAGAAGCCGCGTGGACAATTGCCGGTTATGCTACAGGCGGGGGGGCTGTTTCCGCTGCGGTTACCCCAGGGGTAGAAGTGCCGAAACAACTGTTGTTAGCTGTCTCTGATATGTTCATGTACGGCACAATTTGGAAAATTTATTTTGAAGATGATTTAACCCAAAAAGAGTTGCTGGAAATTCTGGCGGAGTTAGGATTAGTCACAGTAACCGCAACCGGAGCGGCCTATTTAGTTGCAGAGGCAACAAGCGCGATCGCGCGGGAAATTGCGGATTGGCTAGGACCATCTGGATGGTGGATTTCGGGAGTGATTGCCAGTACGCTAACGGGAACCGTTGGCGCATTATGGGCGTTGCATTGCGATCAACTTTACCAAGAACGGCAAGCGCTATCACAACAAAAAGATGGGATTGGTAAGGAATTAAGTCGTTAACATTTCAGCGCGATCGGTTTTTTCCCAAGGCAAATCCAGATCCAGGCGACCCACATGACCATATGCAGCCAGTTTTTGGAAGAAGCCGTCGTCAGCAAGAGAAGGGCGCGATCTTAGGTCCAGTTGCTTAATGATTCCTGCCAGACGAAACTCAAAATACTGTTCTAAACGCGCGGCAATGGCTTCCTCGGAAATTTTGCCGGTGCCAAACGTTTCCACTTGCACACTCACCGGCCGGGATAATCCGATAGAATAGCTTAATTGCACTTCACACTCCCGAGCTAGATGAGCTGCAACCACATTTTTCGCGGCATAGCGGGCAGCATAAGCCCCTACGCGATCAATGCGGGTTGGGTCTTTCCCACTGAGAGCAGCGCCACTGTGTTTGGCATACTCGCCATAGGTATCGATCGCGTTTTTTCGTCCCGTTAAGCCGGCATGAGCTTCGGGCCCCCCAGGACTGAGGATACCATCGGGATTAATATAGATTCTGGTTTTGGCATCCGGTTGGATTGCTTCTTGTGAAAAAACTGGTTCAACGACGGTTTGGCGAATATCATCCCGCAGTTGTTCTAAAGTGGAGCTAGCAGGATCATTCTGACTGGCAATAATGGTAATGCTGTGAATGCGTTTGGGTTGGCGATTATAGTATTCCACCCCGACAAGGGTTTTGCCATCGGGAGAAAGGTAGGGCAGAACTTGCTCTAACTGGACTTGATGCAGTCGTCGCGCCAATTGATGGGCTAACCAGATGGGCATGGGCATCAGCGCCGGTGTTTGGTCGCAGGCAAACCCGAACACTGTCGCTTGATCGCGTGCCGTAATTTCTTCCATGTCTTGATCCGATAGTTCCCACTCATCAAAGTTCTCCTTGGGAGACATTTCATCTAAACTAGTCAGAATTGAGCAGTTTTTGCCGCTGAAAGCGGTGCGATGATACCCCACCTTGTCGATAACGTCCCGAGCTACACTGCTGAAATCAATGCTGAGGTTGGCATCAAAGCGGGCTGCAATAAAGAGAATGGCAGCGGAAACGGCACACTCAACGATCGCGCGGGATTGCGGCTGTTGTTGCAGACAGCGATCGATAATGGCATCGCTAATCTGGTCGCAGAGTTTATCGGGATGCCCAGCCGTAACCGACTCGGAGGTAAACATAAAGTCTTTTTTCATGTGGCTTCACTGAGTTCAATACTTTTTGTCGCTTCGTTGATGCCTAAGGAGAGAAGAGCACATCCGGCAATCACGATCGCGTCTAGCGGATCAAGGGGTCCCAATTTCAGCAATTGTCGCAATGGCGGAAAGAATAGAGGCAACAGTTGCAAAACCAAAGAGCCAATAATCGCTGCATCCAGATAAGGATTATCGGGACGGCGTTCTCCTCCGAATAAGGAAGGCTGGGTCGATCGCGCATTCAAGGCATTCAGAACTTGCGCGATGGTTAACCCCATAAATAAAACCGTACTAGCGCGGGGTCCTGGTCCATGTCGGGTTAGGGCATACCCGTAAGCCCCGAGAGCACTGACGGACAGCACCGTTGCCTCTAGGCCGATTCGTTGGTAGTCCGACTGAGAGAGAATGGATTCGGTGGGATCGCGCGGCGGTTGATCAAGAATATTGGACTCCGGTGCTTCTAAGGCAAGCCCCAAACTGGGAAAGACATCGGTGACTAAATTCAGCCACAGCAGTTGCATGGCATTCAGGGGGTCGGTGAATCCCGCTGCCGTTCCCACAATCATTACAGCCAATTCACTGAGATTGGTTGCAAGGAGAAAGTGGAGGGATTTGCGGATATTGCTGTAGATGGAACGCCCTTGGGCAATGGCGGCAATGGTGGTTTCTAGGGCATTATCTTCCAAAATGACATCAGCAGTTTCTCGGGCAGCATCGGCTCCCCCTTTCCCCATAGCAATGCCCACATTCGCCGCTTTTAAGGCGGGACTATCATTAATGCCATCGCCGGTCATAGCAACAATTTTTCCGGCTTCCTGAAGACTTTGCACAATATTGAGCTTGTCACTCGGACTCACTCGGGCAAAGACATCTACTTTGTTGGCAAGGGCTTCCAGTTTGTCTGGACTCAGTTCCCCTAAAGCCGAGGAGTCCAAAATTTCCAAGCGGCCATCGCGCCCCAGGTGTAACGCCCGAGCAATGGCATAGGCAGTGGGACTTTGATCGCCGGTAATCATCACAGTATCAATTCCGGCAGTGTGGAACTTGGAAATTAGCTCGATGACCCCTTCGCGAATGGGATCGGCCATTCCCGCCAAGCCCAACCAGATCAAATGCTCTTCCATCTCACTGGCAGAGACCGATTGCTCAGTTATTCGGTAGGCAAACCCTAGCACTCGCAGGGCTTTTCCTGCCATTTGCTGATTGGTATTTTCCAGGGCGCGTTTTTCTTGTTGCGTTAGGGGCCTCACTTCCCCGTCACAAGCCTGGTAGTCGCAACGCTGTATAATTTCATGGGGATTGCCCTTAACGGCGCTTAGGAAATTTCCCTCATCGAAGCGGTGAAGCGTACTCATCAGTTCATGATTAGCAGAGCGGGCATTGGTTTTCACAAGCGGAAACCTTTCCCGAAGTGTCATGGGGTCAATTCCCCCATCAATGGCCAGTTGTACCAACGCGTTTTCCGTTGCAGATCCTGTTAGCTGATAGGTGTCTCCCGAAGGCGTGACTTCCGTTTCGCTGCAGAGAACAGCAACGTGTAACAGCCAAGACGCTTCTTGATGATTCAGGGGATCAGTTTTGCGGTTTTCCCAGTACCAACAACGGTCATCCCGGAATTGGGGTCCCTTAATGCCCACCCGTACATCTTGCACCACCATCTGATTACAAGTTAGGGTTCCGGTTTTGTCCAAGCAGATGGTTTGTACGGATCCTAAGGACTCCACTGCATCAATGCCGCGAATCAAAACCCCTTGGTTGCGGGCATCTTGAATTCCCAATGCCAGGATCGTGGTCGCGATCGCGGGCAACCCTTCCGGCACGGAGGCAACCGCTAAAGAGATGGAGGTTTTCAACATTTGCAACAGCCCTTGCCCACGCATAATGCCAATCACAAATACCAAAGCGCAGACGCCGGAACCAATGAGAACTAACTGTCCTCCCACTTCATCCAATTGCCGTTGCAGGGGAGTGTCCGGCATGACCGCTTCTCCAGCCATCGCTTGAATTTTGCCAATTTCAGTAGCATTTCCCGTTGCCACCACTACGGCTTTCCCTTGTCCGCCAGTCACTAGGGTTCCCTGATAAACCATATTGTGGCGTTCGGCGAGGGGAACCTCTTGCTGCTCTAGCGAAATTGCCAGTTTCGTCACCGGCAGACTTTCCCCCGTTAGCGGCGACTCATCAATTTGTAGATTGTCCGTTTTTAGCAATCGCGCATCCGCTGCCACGCGATCGCCAGTTCGCAAGATTAAGAGATCGCCCACCACTACCTCTGTTGCCTCAATGGTTTCCTTACTGCCATTGCGAATCACCAGCGCGATCGGTTTCCCTTGGCTTTTCAGGGATTGGATAATTCGTTCCGATTGACTTTCGGTAACATAGCCAATGACAGCATTCAATCCGACAACTCCCGCAATGGTCAGGGCATCGGCAACGCCGCCAGTCAATAGCGAAATTCCAGCTGCAATGCCCAATAGCCCCACCGGCAGGGAATTGAATTGTTCCAGGATAATTTCTAAGTCTTCGCGAGTCTTGGTTTCAGCAAAGGTATTGCGACCGTATTGTTCCATACTTTGCGCGATCGCGCCTGGAGATAATCCCTCAGTTTTCGATGTTCCCAGTCGTTCCAAGACAGTTTCTAGCGATAACAAATGCCACGCAACCGTCTCAGTTGTTTCCTGACTCAACTGGCGAGATTGAGGCTGCTGAGATTGTTCTGTTACAGGCGATGATTCCTGACGCAAATCTGGTCTCTCTCCAGACGAGTAACGCCTAACAATATCATTCACTAGGGACTTAATTTCGGAAGCTGGACAAGCAGGATCAAACTGAACCAACAAATTCCCCGTTAAAACATTGGCCTGAACCTGTTGAATGGCCAAGTGCTGACTCAATTCTTGCTGGAGATAGTCTGCCAAATTCCGCGAACGATATAGTTCTTCAATTCGATAGCGAATTCTCCCTTTAATGCTATGTATTGCCGAGATTTTGACCAATTTCGCTCTTATTAATCCTTATCGAGTTTTGATTAACCTTTGTGAGTTGCGGGTTGCGATTTGGGAAAGTGAATAACGATTGAACTACTCTTGAGATTCACTAACTTGAACCGAGGTGTTTCCGTTTTCTTGCTGAGTTGCTGTGGTCTCACCACTCAGTAATGGAGAATGGCGATCATGGAACTTCACGAAACTATCAAGGGCATACCAAGCTAGGACATACCAAGGAAGGTCATCAAGTTGAGGTCCCTTAACGAGCAATTGGCGTAGGGCAAAACCTCCTAAAAACAAGGAAGTCAGCGATCGCGCATCCACTGTGCCATTCGTCAATTCCCGGATGCGAGTATCCACATCAGTCATTCCTTGCATGATGGTTTGGGCAAGTTCGGAGTCTTCCTCACGACGGGGAATTGCAACAGTTTCTCGTTGAGATCCGGTTGCTTGCCCGTGGGCTAATTCTGCTTCTACTTCCGCTCGCAAGTCTTCGATAACCTCTTCTATCTGAGCAAATGATTCTTTTCCACGCTCCTGCAACGCAATGATGGCCTTGAGTAACGCTTGAACAGAAGGCTGTTCCATACTCTCCGCAGCAGCTATCCCTACTGGCGCCCATAAAAGCGTCGCGATTTCTTCAAAATAATTTCCAGGTTGATTATCTTGCCCATTGAATTGATGTGTCATGACTTTACCACTCAATTTCAAGGTGATCGATGAAATGCCAAGAACCTTACTACTGCTTTCGCCTCTAGTATGAAACCATTTAAAATGGTCTACAACTCGTTAGTAGCAATCACTAATTCATTTCATCCAGTTTCTATCCTATCTCTATTTTACGAAGTTTTGTTATTCCTGGAAATTTAAGTTTATATTTCCATACTTGAGACAAATCACAATCTTTTTAAGAGCAAGATATCAGTTATTTTTTATCAAAGATTGCCTCCTTTTAATTCGCCTATTTGAGGCTAATTAATCAAATTTCCAAACTTGGTTTGAATTAAGAGAATCTTTATAAAACTAATCTCAAAAAACTAGCAAATCCGATATATCAATTAATTTTGCTAGGTGGTACTTTTATTATAAATCAAATTACAAATTTTAGTTATTTTGCAATCAAAAAATACTAAAGTTTCACTTGAATAATAGTAGTTTTCGTTACTCTTTTTTTATCTAATATCAGGAATATGTTTATCTTAAAATCCTTTGTGTTCTTTGTGTCTTTGTGGTTCAATAAATGTTGATCAATCCCGATACACTTCATCCAGAAGAACGCGATCGCGATCGAAAAGTTGAATGTGCAACGGCATTTGACCCACGGCATGCGTCGAACAACTCAAACAAGGATCAAAAGCCCGAATGCCAGCTTCCACGCGATTTAACATTCCTTCTGAAATTTCATTTCCATCAACATAATGTCGCGCAATTTGGGCGATCGTGCGATTCATCGCTAAATTGTTTTGTCCGGTAGCAATAATTAAATTAACCTTTTTAATGAGACCATTTTCATCGACTTGGTAATGGTGAAATAAAGTGCCTCTCGGGGCTTCACTAACGCCAATTCCTTCTAAGGCATTAATCCCAGCGTCGGCACGGACGCGAGGCGACATGATTTCGGGATCATCCAGCAATTGTTCAATCCGTTCGATCGCGCCCAGAATTTCAATTAACCGGGCATAATGGTAAAAGAAAGACGAGGTGGCCACTCTTTTCCCAGCGCGATGGCGAAATTCTTCCAACTCTCGATCTGCTTGTGGCGTGCCAAACCGCTCACAAATATTTAAACGCGCCAGCGGTCCCACCCGATACATGCCATCGGGATAACCCATGGGCTTATAGTAGGGAAATTTTAAGTAAGACCAGGGTTCCACTGCTTCTCCCATAAAGTTGGTGTAACCATCCTCAGACAAGCCATCGGCAACAATGTTCCCCTCACTATCCATAAACCGGATGTGACCGCCATAATGTTCCCAATGACCATTTGGAGCGACCAACCCCATAAACAGGGAGGGAAATTCACCGAACACAGCTGCTTCTGTGGCAAACTGATTGAGAAGTCCCTTAAATAATGCTAGCGCCTTTTCGGTGGTTGCTCGTGCTTCTGGCAGACGTTCCCAAATCCAAGCCCGTCCTTCCTCAGATAAGGGCGATCGCACCCCACCGGGTACCACCCAAGCCGCGTGAATTTTTCGGGCGCCCAGCAACTCAATGATTTTTTGGCCAAATTGTCGCAAACGAATCCCCGCGCGGGCTAAATCGGGATCAGAGGCAATCAACCCGAAAATATTGCGCGATTGCGGGTCGCTGTCAAATCCCAGGAGAAAGTCAGGACTACTGAGGTGAAAGAAACTGAGGGCATGAGATTGGGTAATTTGTCCCAAATTCATCAATCGTCGCAACTTTTCACCGGTTGGGGGAACTTGCACGGCGAGAATTTTGTCTCCGGTTTTGGCAGAGGCTAAGAGATGACTCACGGGACAAATCCCGCAAATGCGAGCGGTAATGCCGGCCATTTCAAACATGGGGCGACCTTCGCAGAATTTTTCAAACCCGCGAAACTCCACCACATGGAAGCGTGCATCCTCCACTTTCCCTTCATCATCGAGATAGAGTGAAATTTTGGCGTGACCTTCGATGCGAGTGATGGGATCAATTTTTACGGTTTTTGTCATGGTTCTTCTCCCGATATCAACCAAATTTAATCATGTCGCGACCGCTAATTTCCGGACTAGTGCCTGCCAACAAGGGCGCGATCGCGCTTTGAATCCGTTCCGCAGAAGGGGGACACCCCGGTAAAAACAAATCCACTGTTACCACTTCATGCACCGGACGCACGCGATCCAACAATTCGGGAACAATCCCAGGGGCATAAGGGAGTTGGGGGGAATCATCGGCAAGTTCCAAATAACATCGTTGCAGCGTGCCATCGGTTCCCCCTTGCAGGTTGCGCATGGAGGGAACATTGGCGGTAACTGCACAATCCCCAAAGGAAACTAAAATTTTGGTTTTTTCCCGCACTTCCTGAATTAGGGTTAAGTTATCCTCATTGGCAACCGCTCCCTCCACTAAACAAACATCAACCCCCTCGGGATACTCTTTATAATCGGATGCGACTGGCGAATAAACCACATCAACGTACTGGGCTAATTCCAGCAACCACTCATCTAAATCCAAAAAGGACATATGACAGCCCGAACACCCAGCTAGCCAGATTGTTGCGAATTTTATCTTGTCCATTCTTTTTTCTCCCGTGCCCTTACTAAAAATTCCAATTCAGCGCGATCGCGCTCCATTTCTGCCACTGTGACGCCTTTCCGGAAAATAGCCCCTGTGGGACAAGCATCCACACATTTCCCGCAAGAGGTACAAGCCGACACCTCGCCCCAAGGCTGATTCAATCCGGTTACTACTTTGCACTGGGAACCGCGATAGGCCACATCCCAAACATGGGCGCCTTCAATTTCATCGCAGACGCGAACACAGCGTGTACAGAGCACACAGCGGTTGCGATCAATGCCAAAGCGTTCATGAGAGACATCCACTTCTCGGTCATCCGGGAAACGGTAGGGAAGCCGCGTATGATCCATCCCCAGTTCAATGGCCAGATCCTGTAACTCGCAGTTATTATTCGCGACACAAATCGCACAGATATGATTCCCCTCCGCAAACAACATTTCCACCACCATCTTCCGGTATTCCTGTAAGCGAGCGGTATTGGTGCGGACTTGCATTTCTTCACTCACTTCCGTGACACAAGCAGGAAGCAACTTATTCACTCCTTCCACTTCTACGAGACAGAGGCGACAGGCGCCGATATTGGAAACCCCTTCCAGATGACACAAAGTGGGAATCCGAATCCCCGCTTCTTGGGAGGCTTCTAGAATTGTTGCCCCGCTTTCCACAGCGACATCTGTCTCATCAATTTTTAGGGTTGTTACTGCCATGATGTTCTCCTCGCAAACATTGCAAATTTAGTTGGGACATTCGGAAATAGTTGCTTTTGAGGGTTGCAGCAACTCTCGATATTCTGGCTCAAAATAACGTAAGGTACTCAATACTGAATTCGGCGCTGTTTGCCCTAAACCGCACAAGCTAGTCGCTTTCACCATCTCGCAGAGGTGTTTCAGTTGTTCTAAATCGGTTTCCGTTGCTTCCTTAGCCAACAATTTGTTCAACAGATGATACATTTGAACCGTTCCCGCCCGACAGGGAACGCATTTGCCACAACTTTCTTCTTGGCAAAAATCCATGTAGTATTTGGCAACACCAACCATACTGGTGTCTTGATCCATGACCACCATGCCTCCAGATCCCATAATCGAGCCTGCTTCGGCGAGGGATTCATAATCCACCGAAATATCCAGTTTTTCGGCTGGAATACAGCCCCCAGAGGGGCCACCGGTTTGCACGGCTTTGACAGATCCGCCTTCGGGGATGCCGCCGCCCATCTCTTCGACAATTTCCCGTAAAGAAATGCCCATGGGAACTTCAATTAACCCGTTGTAACGGACTTTCCCCGTCAGTGAGAAAACTTTCGTGCCTTTACTCTTTTCCGTACCAATACTGGCATACCACGCTCCCCCTTTCGTAATAATGGGGGCAACATTGGCAAACGTTTCCACATTGTTAATCAGTGTGGGCTGACCGTATAGCCCTAATGCTGCCGGATAAGGGGGGCGCGGCCGCGGCGTACCGCGTTCCCCTTCAATCGAGGCGATGAGCGCGGTTTCTTCCCCACAAACAAAAGCCCCTGCCCCCACTCTCACTTCCACTGAAAAGTTAATCGATGAGCCAAACATTTGCGTTCCGAGGATGTTATAGCGTTTGGCTTGCTTAATAGCTTTTTCCAGTCGAGAAATCGCTAAGGGATATTCGGCCCGAACATAGATATACCCATGATCGGCACCTACAGCATAGCCCGCGATCGCCATGCCTTCCAAAACACGATGGGGGTCACTCTCCAACACACTCCGATCCATGAATGCTCCGGGATCGCCTTCATCGGCATTACAAATGACGTATTTTTGTCCCGGCGGCATTTTGGCAACCGTTGACCACTTTAACCCTGTTGGAAAACCGGCCCCACCCCGACCGCGCAACCCAGACCGGGTCACTTCTTGAATGACGGCTTCTGGAGACATTTCAAAGAGGCTATGGTGTAAGGCTTGATATCCTCCTGCCGCTAAGTAATCTTCAATATGTTCCGGGTCGATTTTGCCACTGTTTTCCCGAACAATTTTCAATTGCCGTGCAAAGAAGGGATGATTGGCATTACTTTCTTTGGCTGTTACACGTTTGCCCTGAATTCCTTGAATAATTGAGGGGGCTTGTTCAGGGGTGACTTGTTGGTAGAGTAAGGGTTTTTGGTCTACTTCTCTGTTAGCAACTTCTACCATAGGTCCTTGACCGCAAAACCCCATACATCCCACGGCAACAACTTCCACTTCTTGCTCTAAACCTGTTTCCTGAACTGTATTTGCCATCGCTTCTTGCACGGTTAAGGAATCAGAAGCGCGACACCCGGTAGCGGTACAACAATGTACCCGAATCGCTTTCCTCGTCTGGCGTTCCTGTTCTGCCCATTCTTGTAATTCTGCCCATTCCATCTCAATTCTCCTGAAATGTTTGCTGAAAGACGATTGCCGAATTATTGTTGTTTTTCTGCTTGCCATTGCTGGATGCGCTTGCAAGCAGTGTGGGAAGTTTGTTGTCCTGCTACTGTGTCATCGAAAATGATCGCGGGGGCAATGCCGCAGGCACCTAGACATCGAGCAGTTAGTAAGGAAATTTGACCATCCTCGGTCGTTTCTCCTGCAGAGATCCCGGTTTCCTTTTCTAGGCTTGCTAAAATTTTGTCGCTGCCTTTGACATAGCAGGCAGTTCCTAAACAAACCACACAAGTATGGACACCATTAGGTTCGAGAAAGAACAGATGGTAGAAGGTGGCCACCCCATACACGCGACTTAATGGCAGTTTTAACTCTCTGGCTACGTAAGTTAGTACCGCTTTGTCTAGATAACCAAAGGAAGCTTGCGCTTTGTGCAATACCTCAATTAAAGAATTTTGGCGGTATTGAGACCGCTTCATGGTAATATCAAGGACGTGGAAGCGCTTATCCTTCTGAGTTGGAGATTGATCCGTTGGAGTTGTTTTGATCGCCGGTTTCATGGTCGATGAAAAAGCGGATCAGGCGATCTTACCTATAATTAGCGCGATCGCGAGTCTGCTTTGAAATGTGTTTTACAGTACTCAATCCCGCCTTGCCATTAGCGAGACTTCTACTTACTATTAAAAATTAATAATGGAACAAAATCCATTCCTACGAATCAATTCTTAATAGAATAAGTAATAATTGAAAACTCCCTTGGATGATGCGTCAGTAAAATGATGATGTTAAGCGCTTATCAGATTTGATTTAAAATTTTTCTTAACTCTTGGCTGTCCTTTAGGTGAAACTGAGGATGAGTTGGTTAGATTCTATTGATTTAAGACGATAGAATTACCGTTTTTAGTTGCAATCAAAGAGATCCCTTGATTTTCTTCAAATTCAGATCTGGCATGAATTTTAAACAGAAACTACAAGATCAACTGAAGATTCGTAAATCGGAATCCGACTTTTATCAAATTGCTTCTAAGCGGAAAATTCAATCTAACCATTATGATAGCCATTTTTGATCTCTTTCAATTGAGATAGCTCTAATAATTTGGCAAGTAAGTCTTTCTCTTGAGATGCTAGTTGCTTCAGAGAATTGTTTGTATTTTCAATTTGATATGTTAATTGCTTTAGTTTTAGTTCTGGAGTCATTATACTTAACTCTCAATCGAAGCCTTACGATCGTAACCTAAATCACTTAAGTTATGTAATGAATTATAGTTGCGTGACTGACATATTGTCAACCGTAAGTATAATTAGATACATTTACTGTTAAAATCTAATCCCTGATAAACATTTAGATATTTCTAGTTTCTAGTGATGTTTTATATCGGGTAATGGTGCTGTATTGTTCAAATCTCATTATCTCGTCCTCGAAATAAGTAAACACTCTTAAATATGAATCGGTCTCAAGGTCTTTAAATCCTGAAAATCTCAGCACCCATACGCATTACAGATTGATTGCGATATAATCAGTTTTAACTAAGGATTGAAAACAATGGAATCAATACTGGCTGATACATTTGAGGCATTTAATAAATATAGCGGTTGGATTGTCTGGAACTTATTTTTGGCATTCATCCCTTTGATGCTTAGCTTGTGGTTATTTCTTCGCCGGAGTAAAACGCGATCGCTGTTTTGGTGGCTTGTCTTCATTGTTTATATTACGTTTTTACCCAATGCTCCTTACTTATTGACTGATATTATCCATTTAATTGAAGCAATCCGAGCCAACTATTCGATTTGGATTACAACTTTAATTTTTATTCCACTACATTCTTTAGCTATCTTAGTGGGTTGGGAATTTTATGTCATTGCTCTAATTAATCAAGGTCACTATCTTAAACAACAGGGTAAACGAAAATTTATTTTTCCCAGCGAATTATTGACTCATCTTCTCTGTGCGATTGGTATCTTTTTAGGAAGGTTTCGTCGCTTTAACAGTTGGGATTTAGTAACAAAGCCCGATCTTTTATTGACTTCAACCATTGAAGATTTAACAGCTAAAAAACCTTTATTCGTAATCTTGCTAACTTGGATAGTTTTAAGTATTTTCTACTGGTTAACGAAACAAATCACCCTCGGAACCATCTTACGAATTAAAATGGCATTGTACCGTCTCGATGCTCAAAATGATTGGAAGTAAGCAGTTGTTTTGTTTGATAGTGAGGCGCGATCGCTTCTAGCACTAAATAAAAGATTCGATCGCGCTCTTTGATTCGGTAATCATTTGGTGTAATTTGCTCAGAATTAGCTGATCATTATTAAGTTAAGACAAGAATACTTTCTGTTGCGTTTTCATCGAACTGAGTAATGGTGTCAAACTGATCTCTGAGAATTTGAACAATTTTAGAAGTGGCACTATTACCAATGCGAAGATAAATAAACTTGGGAGGATGACCATAAACCAAGCCACGTTGATAAAAGTCGGAATCCTTGGAAACAATTACAAATTCATTGGCTTTTGCATATTCCCAAATTACTTCATCATCAGTGTTGTTTAAACCAAGAGTTTTGACGTGAGCAGAGTTAGGATATAAATCGATAATCCTGGTAATAATTCGATCAGAAAGGTTTTCATCTAATAGTAATTTCACACCGAGCTTACAAATAATTTTTTCTCGCGATCAGCGGCAAACGCCAAACAGGCTTTGATGTCTTCAGAAGTCAATTCAGAAAAATCTTCTAAAATTTCTTCTTCAGTCATACCACTTGCTAGATATTCTAAAATATCAGACACCGTAATTCGCATTCCTCGAATACAAGGTTTACCACTTCGTTTTCCTGGTTCAATTGTAATAATATTTTGGTAGTCCATATGTTAATAATTCTAATTTTAAATTATAAGTATGATTAGAATAGTTAAATTGTAGATAAAGGCAATAATTATAGATTAAATTCATATTATAACTCGCTATAATTATAGAGCTTACCATTAATAATAAATATTTTTATTATTAAATACCGAAAAAAAATATTTTTAAAATACCCTTTGTATTTTCTAATTACTTACATAAAGCCAAACCAAAAAGCCAACAAACATAAAAATCGTTACGTTTAATATTGTATCAATTAAATTTTCCATGATGCACCGCCTTTGATTGTGTCAAATCTTTCAAAAAACATACAAGTAACAACAAAATAATAAAACTAAAGGGCATTGCCCCCAAAGCAATAATTGCTCGCACCGCTGCCATATTTCCGGTTAAAATGCTGACAACGCCTAAAGCGCCAACCACAATTCCCCAAATAATTTTCGATCGCGCTTTGGGATTTTCATTCCCCGCCTCGGCAAACATAGCCAGAACATAGGCTGCACTGACAACACTGGTAACAACAAATAAGAAAGAAACAATAATGGTTGCGGGAATGGTTAAACTGCTGAGAGGAAGTAGATCCAACACTTGAAAGGTCACTGCATCCAGATTGGTTTGCACAGTTTCCAGCAGAGGCTGATCGGCTTCTAAAATGCCGTGAAACCCCATGCCGCCGAAGACGCCAAACCAGACAACAGAAAACAGCGTCGGCACTAAAATAACGGTAAAAATAAACTCGCGAATGGTGCGGCCGCGGGAAATACGGGCAATAAAAACGCTGACAAACGGCGCCCAAGCAATCCACCAAATCATATAAGTCAGTGTCTAGGCTTTGAACCAGTTGCGCCCTTCTTCTTCCAGGAAGGTGTAAGTGGTTAACCCTTGACGCAGAAATTCGGTTCCATATTCGCCCAAGGTATCCACAATGGTATTCATCATGTAGTGGGTAGGACCGGTTAGGAGGACATATAGTAAAATTAGGATCGCGATCGCCATAGAAGCATTGGCAATCATTGCCATGCCGCGGGAAATGTCAACGGTTAAAGGCAACAGATAACTGACAAAGAGAACCGCAAACAGGCTTAATGCTAAGATGGTGCCACCGTTGAAATTAAACAGGGATTCAAGGCCGCTTTGGACTTGAAAAATCCCCATGGCAATGGAACCGGCAACGCCAATGGAAACGGCAACCAGTGCCATCAAGTCGCAAAAAGGCGCAATAATGGGTGTCCAGCGTCGGTTTCCAAATACGGCTCGAATTGGCGCACTGATCAAAATACTGCACTGTTTGCGAAAGCTAAAGTAAGCGATAATTAAGGCTAAGCTGGCATAAATTGCCCAAGCATGAATTCCCCAGTGAAAATTGGTAACATTTAGGGCCGCGATCGCGGATTGTTGGGTGGTATCAA
>JBDGQV010000151.1:0-7842 GCA_042218725.1 Halothece sp.
GGCTTTATCGGTTGCTGGGAGATGACAGCGGGATTGAAAAGGAATTAGAAACCGTAGTTATTAAAGCTAGACTTTGAACCCAAAGTTGATCAAACGATTCGCAGCAATTTCCGCCAAATCATAAACAATAGTTTGAAAAAGAATCTCTTACCAATGGCAAACCAACAAGCAGAAGCCATTTTACAGCAATATGAAAAAGCCCGCAGCAATTTAGAACAAACTTTGGAACAAGAAGCAGAAGCCCGCTTAGCAAAAAACAAACAGTTACAATCAGAAACAGTGGAAAAAGTGAATCAGTATAATGAGGCAGTGCAGGGGATTAATCGCTGTTTACAACAATTAGAGTTGTATGAACATCAGCTGAGTGAAATCAAATTATCCAGCTAAAATAAAATATAATGGTGGGTTATTGCCGACCTTTTTACCGAATCACATTATTTAGCATTAACTAGGAAAATAACTATAGGAGAATAACTATGGCTGATTATAAATTCTTAGATGATAAAGATGTAGTTAGTTTTGTAGGGAATTCTATTTTTCAAAAAACGGTTCAGATAAAAGAAATAAGAAAGAAAATAGATGAGTGGCTATATAATCATTTACAACCACAAACTGGAGTCAACTATTTTTCACAAACATTTCCTAACTGCGAGGTATTACGACAAAATGGTAAAGGATGGAAAAGAGGAAGGATCAAGGTTTGCTTTGAGTTTATTCCCGATGAGCCTGAACAAGTAGAGGAAGAAAATAATTCCGATCAAGGAACGCTAGACGAGTTTCGGAATTAGTTGTAGTTAGTTGTAGTTAGTTGTAGGAGATTCTACTAATGGAAGAACAGGAACAGTATAGAAAAATTGAATGGGAAGAAGATGATGTAATTGCATTCTCTCAAGCGGACATAAAAAATGCTGGTTTTATTTTGGAAAGTTTAGAAGAATCAATTCAATATGATCGTTGGGGACAGAATTTAACTCAGAATCTTTCTAGTAATTTAAATATTGATGGTAGAAAAATTGTACAAGGTAATAATTCTGATCGTTTTGTTCAATGGTTTGACGAAGGAATAGACTGTAAAATAATGCGAGCTTATGATGCTAAAGGTTGGCGTAACGGCAAAATTCGGCTCAAACTTAACATTGAATTTGAACTTTGGGAAGAAAGGGAAGATGAATCAGAGTCTCCTTTAGATCATTTTCGTGACAACCAATTATAGGAAGAACTTCAAATGAATGATAATCCAGAAAAATTGAATGGCGATGAAGTTATTTGTATGGGACAACCTTTAATTGAACATGATACCTTTAAGTCATTTCAATTTTTACAAGAACTGAAAAGAATTTTGACCAATGAAAGTAAAAAAGGAATTAGGAATTTGAATCTATGGATCTCAGAAGGAATAGGTTGTGAACTTTTATCCCCCAATAAAAACTGGCGTAAAGGAAAACTACGTATCAAGCTTGAACTTGAGTTTATTCCCGATGAGCCTGAATTGACTTCCAATAATACTAAATCTCCTTTAGATGATGTAAGAACAAATAATATTTAGCAATACAACTATCAATGACTAATAGTTACTATAATCTCAGTAAAAATGATGTTGTCTTTTTTGAAAAGCAAAAAAATAATTTATGTGCAAAAACTTTTAAAGTAAGTGATTTTATTAATTGGATATTTGGAGTTTTAAAGATAGGTGCTAAGCCTCAGAATAACAACCAAGAAGAAGAAATTGCTAAATTTACTGGAAAAGGAATCCCATGCCATGTTTTACAACCGGGTCAAAATTGGAAAAAGGGGAAAATTCGGATCGCGATCGAGTTTATCCCTGATGAAAGCGAATCACCATTAGATGATGTTCGTCAAGACAACAGCAATCATGAAGAATAAGGATGTCCAAAAAGCGCGATCGCGCATTCCAATTCCCCCAGAAGTAAAAAACTATGTCTTTCAACGCAACAACTATCAATGTCAAAGTTGCGGAAAAACAAAACAGGAAACGGCGTTAGAGATTGATCATATTATTCCAATTGCCAGTGGCGGTTCCAACGATATTAGTAATTTACAAACGTTATGTCGTACTTGCAATAAACGGAAAAAACATCATGTCGATCCACGCTTTCGTCGTCACTTTGGTTAACCCATAGTCCTTACTGTTTTTTCAAAACTCTCCTAACTAGAAACTGATTATTCATAATAACAATCGAATCCAATTCAATCGAGTAAAAACTTAGGCAAGCGTCTTAAATTCTTCCTAGACTCTCCTTGCCAA
Source organism: Halothece sp. (assembly GCA_042218725.1). Classification (GTDB taxonomy): domain Bacteria; phylum Cyanobacteriota; class Cyanobacteriia; order Cyanobacteriales; family Rubidibacteraceae; genus Halothece. The sequence continues at coordinate 2,267 of JBDGQV010000151.1, forward strand.
AAGAGACTTATTATGGCAATCAACACTTCTCAGGATAGAAATTAAGCGGGGGCAAAATTTGTTAAGTTGTATAACATGGCACAATCACGTTTGCAAAAACTCATTTCTTATCTTCGCCCCCACCGGAAACGAATGCTGATGGGCATTGGGGCTTTATTAGCTGTTAATTTGCTAAGCGCCTATATCCCAATCTTGATTCGGGATAGTGTTGATCAATCTTTTGATAATTATCGCTTTTGGTATTATGTTGCAGGCATTATTGTCCTGGCGTCAATCATGTGGGGGATCCGAATGCTGTCTCGGATCTGGATTTTTGGCGTCGGGCGTCGGGTAGAATACGACCTCAAACAAAATATTTTTGAACATTTACTGCGTCTCGAACCGGCGTATTTTGCCCTCAATACCTCAGGCGACCTCATTAATAGGGCAACCAGCGATGTCGATAATATTCGCCGTTTGGTGGGATTTGCGGTGCTGAGTGTGGTGAATACGGTGTTTGCCTATGCAATCACGTTGCCGTTTATGTTTTCCATCGATTTCAAGTTAACTTTACTCGCGATCGCGCCCTATCCCTTCATTTTAATAACGGTGCAACTGTGCAGTAAAAATCTTGGCCGCCAACAGCAGGAAGTGCAAGAAAATCTTTCTGATCTCAGCGATTTGATTCAGGAAGATATGAGCGGCATGTCGCTGATTAAAATCTATGCCCAAGAGGAAAACGAACGAGCAGTCTTTCGGGATAAAAATCAAACGTTGTTGCGATCCAATCTAAAACTTGCGCGCACTCGCAACCTGTTATTCCCGATTATTGAAGCCTTCGCTGCCCTTAGTTTACTCCTTTTATTGGGAATTGGTTCTAGGGGATTGAGTGCCGGCAATGTTACCAATGGCGATTTTGTCGCCTTGATTATTTATGCCCAACGGCTTGTTTTCCCCATTACCCTGCTTGGATTTACGATTACCGCCTACCAACGGGGTGCCATTAGTGTCGATCGCGTGGAAGCCATTTTTAGGTCAGAACCGAAGATTCAAGACTATTCTCAGGCGATCTCGCTTCCTGTGGAGACCGTTCAAGGACATCTTGAAGCACGAGGACTCACTTATACCTATCCTGGTTCCGAGCAACCTGCCCTCAATGGCGTTAATTTTAGCATCAAACCGGGAGAATTGGTGGCCGTTGTGGGATCAATTGGGGCAGGCAAATCCACCCTGGCAAATGTCATTCCGCGTTTATTAGATGTTTCGGAAGGACAGATGTTCTTAGATGGGCATGATATTACTCAAATTAAGTTAGCCGATTTACGGGGCGCGATCGCGTATGTTCCCCAAGATAGCTTTTTATTCAGCACTAGCGTTGCCAACAACATTGCTTATGGCGATCCCTATGCTGATCACTCAGTTATTGAAACCTCAGCAAAAGGATCGCAAATTCACCCGGAAATTATGAATTTTCCCAACCAATATGAGACGATTGTGGGAGAACGCGGCATTACCCTTTCCGGGGGACAACGTCAGCGCACTTCTCTGGCTAGGGCGTTATTAGTGGATGCACCGGTGTTAATTCTTGATGATGCCCTATCTAGCGTGGATAATCGTACGGCAACGGAAATTTTGAGCAATTTGTCGGCAGGAGTTGAAGGCAAAACGGTCATTTTCATTACCCATCAACTCTCTGCAGCTGCCAAAGCAGATCGTTTATTTGTGATGGATCAAGGTCAAATTGTACAAATAGGAAGTCATGAGGAATTGCTGCAACAAGAAGGCTTATATCGCTGGTTGTGGAAGCAACATCAATTGGAAGAAGCATTGCAATAATTCTCCCTTAAAAATAGATTGATTCCAGCTAAGGAATGACTTCAAAAGTTAATTAATATGACATTAGCAGCCAATAATACCATCTCGATAATTCAAGTGACAGCTGTTCTTTCAAGCCTCTGTGTTCTCTGTGTCTTTGTGGTTCAATTAATAGCCAACACTCATAGAAAGGTATTACAGTGACCCTGATATCAAGCTAATGTCATCTTTTTATGCAACACAAAACATCAAGGCTTAATCGCACCTCTATTTCCATCCTAATTCTTATTGGGATTTGGGTAGCAGGTGTTATTATCGATCGCGCTTGGTTTTTCCTAGATCATAGTGTTCCGGCATGGGATCAAGCCGACTATTTAAACGGGGCAATGAATTATTGGCGTGCCCTGCAAAATCCAGATTGGTTCAATGGGAATTGGTGGCACCAACTGTGGTTATTATCATCAAAAATTCCCCCCGGCACTTATATTTTAACCGCACCTTTTTTGCAGATTTTCGGAACAACTGCTGATGCTGCGACTGCAATTTTAAGTGTTTTTAGTGCCGTTTTACTCTTTTCCATTTATGGGCTAGGAGTACAATTATTTAATCCCAAAGTGGGGATCATCGCTGCTGGTTTCTGTCAAATTTTACCGGGGTTATATCGCTATCGTACCGATTTCGTTTTAGATTATCCGGTAACAGCCATTGTCGCCTTGAGTTTCTTTTGTTTAACGCTATGGAAACAATCGGCTTGCGATGTCAATAAACCCTCTCGTCGCAGTTGGTTATGGGCAATTCTCACGGGAGTTGCTTTGGGCGTAGCGTTAATGATTAAACAAACTGTTGTTTTATTCCTCCTTTTGCCCATTTTACTATTAGTTGGAATAACAATTCGGCAACGGAAATGGCAAAATCTAGTTCAAATTGGTTTAGGATTTATTACATCATTATTGATATTTTTTCCTTGGTATCGCACCAACTGGCTACTGATTTTAACTTCTGGAAAACGGGCAACAGTAGATTCCGCGATCGCGGAGGGAGATCCGGCGTTAACCACAATTGATGCTTGGGTTTACTATGGAAAAATCCTTCCTTATTTATTATCTTGGCCGTTATTAATTATTCCCATTGTTGCCTTTTTAATTTATGGAACGAAATGGTTAGCGAAACAGAATCGCTTCGATGACAAACAACAAAAAACGATTCGTTGGTTGAGTGTTTTTATCATTGGCAGCTATCTTCTCAATTCTTTAAATCTGAATAAAGATGCCCGTTATATTTTACCCCTATTGCCGATTCTTTCTTTAATCCTTGCCCAAGGTTTCCTGTTATGGCGGCGCAAGTGGCAACCTTATATCTTAGCAAGCAGTTTTGGGTTAGGAATTATTTTAATGATCTTCAATTTGTTTCCCTTAAAGGGAGACATGATGACGCAATTTCTGAGCCCTCGGATGCAACATCATCCCGTAATGGGAAAAGATTATCCCCATGAAGAAGTCATTGCTGAAATGGTTGAAACGTCGCCCTATTTAAGAAGCACATTAGGCGTTCTTCCTTCTACTCCCACGATTAATCAACATAACTTTTCCTTTTATGGGGCAAAAGCCAATTTTCAAGTCTATGGTCGGCAAGTGGGAGTGAAAGAAAGTAATATAGAACAAGATACGCGATCGCTGTCTTGGTTCCTCACAAAAACCGGAGAACAAGGGTCAGTTCCAGAGGCGCAAAAGTTAATTACGGAACGGGTAGAAAACCATGATCAATTTAGTGTCAAAAAACAGTGGGAATTGCCAGACAAAACTTTTCTCAAACTCCATCGCCGCCAAAATGAAACGGTAAATGTTTCCACGATTAACAAATCGCCTTCAAACATTGAACTAACGAATTTGAAAGTTCCTAAAACCATTCCTCCTGGAGTTCCCATTCCTGTTGATTATACTTGGGAAGGATCTTGGGAAGAACTGCAACAAGGGGTTGTGCTTTTAACCTGGCAGGGAGAAAACGATTTTTGGCTGCATGATCATGGCATTGCTATGGGGCGTTTAACGACCAATTTTCCCACCAAAAGCGGGTTTCAAGTGAAAGAAAAAACGGCTATGTTACCCCCTCCCAAGACTGCTGAGGGCAACTATACTCTTAAGGCAAGATACGTTAATCGAGAAACTGGAGAAAGTTATCCCCTTGCCACTCCTTCCCTCTCAGTGACAGTGGATGCAACAGCCACTTCTCCCGATGCGCCGGAATTAGATTTAGTCACGCAATTGCGTCGGGAAGCCGTGAAACTCCCTCAAGGGGAAAAGGCATTAGAGGGAATTTTTGCCGAAATTAGTCAAATTAACCAATATGATCCTATCCAAGATTATTTAAAACAAGCAGAAACCGCTTTCAAGTACCGTTTACAGCACCAAGAAATGCGATTAGACTGGTTATATCCCCTTGCTCTTGCAGAGGTGTTGCAGCGGGATGTTGAGGGCGCGATCGCGCAGTTTGAAGAAATTACCCAACTCGATTCTCGAAACCCCTATGCCTATGCTTATCTTGCCTTTGTCTATCTCTACAACTGGCAACCATCCTCAGCACAAGCGGTTTTAAATACGGCACTGAATCTTAACCCCAACCTGGAAATTTTACACACCTTAGATGGTGTTGCCGCCCTAATGCAAGGCAATCTCATTCAAGCCTATCAGCAATTGATCGCAAACAAGAATTGACAATTCCAGCAAACTAAAAATAATGTCAAGATATTCCATGAAACGTCTCTATTCATAATCAATCAAAAACTATGTCCGATCTTTACGTTTCTTGGTCGCAATACCATCAAACCATTGAAAAACTGGCAATGAACATCCATCAATCGGGTTGGAACTTTAATCAAATTGTATGTATTGCCAAAGGAGGATTGCGCGTTGGAGACATTCTTTCTCGAATTTTTGAACAGCCGCTAGCCATTCTTTCCGCTTCCTCCTATGGCGGCAAAAACAATCAAACCCGAGGAGAAATTAAACTCTCCCAATGTCTTTCCATGACTACTTCTCACTTAGGCAATCAAGTGCTGTTAGTGGATGATTTAGTAGATTCCGGAACCAGCTTAAAAGCGAGTTTAGACTGGTTAAAACAACATTATCAACACGACATTACCGACATTCGCACTGCAGTGCTTTGGTGGAAACAATGTTCTGTCATGATTCCCGATTACTATGTTCATTATCTAGAAGATAATCCTTGGATCCACCAGCCATTTGAAAACTATGAACGAATGAGCATTACCCAATTAAGGACCTCGGATTCTCTTTCAGCCAATCAAACTTAAAACTAAGAGATTCCCAACGTTACAGTTGGGTTTCCGAGTATCCTGCTAATGGCATATTGATTGCCAGGCAATTGCTGTTAATAGGAATAATGAACTTGTTCTCGTTGGCGATCGACTTCTCTCATTAATTCTAGCGCCTGATTCCATTTACGAAGTCTTTGTTCTCTATCATGTTTAAGTTCTTGTGTCAAGTTATTCAGTTCTTTTTTAGCAAATGCTTTATAATTATTTGTTATGTTTAACATAGTTTTCGGGGACTATTAACTCTCAAGATAGGTATTTCTAACCTATCGAGATTCGCGAGCAGTGAAATCCCATAAAACTAATTAAAAACTAATCAATTTCTAATATTTTTCCACTTGCTGTGTGATGTTAAGTCGGTAAGGGAGCAACAAGTATTGCCCTTGTGCCCATAAATAAATAGGCGACCATACCGCAGTATGCCGCCATTGTCATTATTGATTTTCCAAAT
>JBDGQV010000152.1:0-18617 GCA_042218725.1 Halothece sp.
GCATCAATGCCCTAGTTGCGGGATTGAAATCTGTCGCGATACTAACGCCGCGTTGAATATCCTCAAGAGAGGAATGGAAGCATTGGGAATGGAATGGTCGCGTAACAGTACCCAAGGGCATTGGGAAACTGCCTCGAAAGAGGGAAAGACTGGGGAGACTTCCGCCTCTGCTGGTTCTGGAGAACCAGATTCAGTAAGCGGTGTCGAGGAACCAGTAATCCAGAATCCGTGAGGTCTGGAGAATCCCCTTCCTTTAAGGAAGGGGAGCATGTCAAACTAATCCCTTGTAATATGAAATGGAAAAGCAGAAGATCTTGAGTAAGTTAAGCCGCAGATTACGCTTTCCTCAAAAGAAGGCACCTACTGCGACCGTTGGCCAGTTTTAAGCAACATTTAGACTGGCACCCATTTATCATTGTTGTTGATGACGGAGGAATGCAACTTATGGTTACCGAAAACTCACAAGGCCAAGAAGAATTACTCAGCACCGAAGAAACAGATGCTTTAATTGATGAAGAAGCATCTGCCACCCATACGGAAGTCATTGAAACGGTAATTTCCAGTCTGGATCAAAATGATACAGCAATGGTCAGTCATCGGGATACTGGCCATATTTGGAAATTTCAATATGGCAGTGTGGAAGTCTTTGTACAACTCACCGGGGAAAATGATGAAGATACCCTCGCCGTATGGTCATCAGTTCTCAAACTCCCTGCTAAGGATGAACCTAGACTGATGCGAAAATTGCTGGAAATGAACTGGTCATACACTTACGAAACAGCCTTTGCTGTTTATAATGATGAAGTGGTCGTGTTAACCCATCGGACAGTAGCGGACTTATCTCCTGTGGAAATTTCCCGCGCTATTACGTTGGTAGCATCGATCGCAGACGATAACGACGAAGCCCTACAAGCAGAATTTGGAAACCAGTAACGTTTGGCGATTTCTCCCTCTGATCGAAGCATCGGGGGAGATACAAATGGCAATTGATGCTTGGTTGCTGCATCAACGCCAGCAAGGCAAGCTTCCTCCCACCCTACGCTTCTATCGGTGGCAACCCCCAGCGATTTCTCTCGGCTATCATCAAAAGCGATTCCCGCAACATTGGCAACAATTAGCCGAAACTGGAACCTTAGATTTAGTTCGTCGTCCCACTGGGGGAAGAGCGGTATTGCATCAGGGCGATTTAACTTATGCAGTTGTTCTTTCTGGTGTCACAGGGAAACGCCTGGCCGTTTATGAAAGCATTTGCCAATTTTTGATTGCAGGGTGGGAACGTCTCGGGATTTCTCTATCCTATGGTAGGCAAGGGCGAGGTTATCGCGAGGTTGCCAATTGTTTTCAAGCAGCGACCGGGGCAGATTTAGTAACCTCCACAGGAGCGAAACTCATTGGCAGTGCCCAACTCCGGCGAGGAGAAACAGTATTGCAACATGGTTCGATGCAACTTCACCCAGATCCGGATTTATTCCAGCAAGTATTTCATCAATGGCCAACTGTTGTCCCTTTAAATGTGTCCCATTGGGAAATTATTGCGACTCTCAAAGCAGCAGCCCAAGATTGTTTTCAAATGAAATTAATCACCCAGCCTTTAGTCAAAACGGAATGGGAAGCCATTAAACAGTTCATTCTTTGATCATCTGAATCTACCTTCAATGAAAAAAAAACAAATGCCAAATTCAGGAAAATTAAGTCAACTTGAACTGATCAATTACTTGCTGCCATTAACTGAGTTCAGGGGTTTTTTCTTGGGCAGAAGGCAGGATGCAACAATTGACATCATCTAAACAAACTTTGCCCCATTGCAATGCCCAACGGACTAATGCCACTCGGTTTTCGGTGGATGTTTTCGTTAAAATGTTACTGATATGATTATCAACGGTGCGTTTGCTGATTTCTAATTGTTGAGCAATTTCTTGATTGGTTAGTCCTGCCGCAACTAACTCGATAATTTCCATTTCTCGCACAGAAATGGCAATCGGACTATTTAAATTGCTATCTGTCATAAATATTCTCCGTGAATTTTTCTCAAACGAGCTTTGCTGCTAAAAGGCTAACTCCCCACAGCAAATGTACTCACCTTACTTAGTTTTATTGTAACGATTGATAATCCCTACTTTACAATTTGTTATCATTCTCAGATTTCCAAGTACCATGAAAACTGTGGGGAATCACATGGGGAAGCCCAAGACGACAGATGGGGGTTTCTGTCAGTTTATCCCGTTGATAAACCCAAACTTCGCTTTGATGTTGATTGGCATCATAGACCACTGTCAGCAGCCAACCGGGATGAACCGGATCTTGATCAGGAGCAACAATGGGTTCGCTAGGATAACGATTTTCTCCAGCATCAGCAATGCTTAACGTATCGGTAGCATGATGATAACGCCCGATCGCGCCGAATAATAATTCTTGGTGAGGATCTGCCCCCTCGCGATGCAGCGACAGATACGTTTCTTGATGAGGTTGCCCCACCATTTGCGCGGAAACCACGGGAAACTCGCAGTCCCTTTCCAGCAGCGGAACATTGCTTAGTACTTTTCCGGTTTTGGGTTGCAACCGCAGTTGCCAAAGATTGCCGATTGCTTTCGTTTGCGGATCCCCGGTGGGAATTTCTTTGAGATATTCGTTGGTCCCGAAATCCGGATAACGCACAAATTCCGCAACAATTTCGCCATCTTGATTTTCATAGCCATTGGTAAAATGCCATTGATACCAAGCATCCGTTTGGCTGCGACTAACCACGGAAAGGGTCGCGCGATCGAGGATAATAATTTCAGTGCCCAATTCCGGCTTCCACTGCATGGCATCGCTAAAACTTTTAAAGCCCAGTAAAACCGGAAGCAACTGCACTCGTACCGGCGGAATTAGAAACACTAAATACCGTCCTGCCAAGACAAAATCATGAACTACGGATAAGCCGTCAAGTTCCACAGAGGCGGTTTTGACCACATTCCCATTGGGCTTACTTTGATACACCTGCAACTTGGTTTGACTGCCGGGAATTACGCCAAAATTAAAGATTTCTCCCGTTTTCGGATCTACCTTGGGATGAGCAGAAAACGGCGATCCTGAAGACAATCCCGCTAATTGATCAGTGCCCCAGGTTTCTAAATTGGTTGGATCCAGGGCATAAGGCAGTCCCCCTTCCCATAAGGCTAAAACTTTATCCTCAAAGGCTAAAACCGAGGTATTGGCACTATTTTTGACATCTTTTCCCCAATTTTTCCAAAAGGGACCGGGGACTGTCATGCCATAGTTGGGAAACAAAAACTGGTTGGCTTCCACTTCTTGTTGATAGCCTGCGGTTTGCACATAGCGATAAACCCCTTTTGGCCCCTTCGCGGTAAAATGAACCGCTAGAACTGCGCCATCGCCATCAAACCAATGTCCCACTTTTTTTCCCCCTCGTTGCAACGCTGCGGGACCATTGCGGTAAAGAGTTCCTTTTAGCGTCCGAGGAAGATTTCCTGAGAGAACAGGAAGGGGCATGAGGGGAAATTCTCTAGGAGGGGTTTCCAAAGCCTTAAACCAAGGATATTGTGGCATAAAATAAAATTTGATTAGGATTAGCCAATTTCGTAACTGTCAATTGAGCCCTTATTGGTTGCTCAATCTGTAATGTTACAATCAGTCAGTCTAATCAGGATCTGTTAGTGTCATTCGCTCTTTTCAATATGGTAATGTTATTTTCTAAGTTTCGCTCAGTTACGTTTAGTACGCTATTGTTATTGCCGGTTGTCTTCTCACCCCAGTCGTTATGGGCGCAAACGCCAACTGAGTCGCAGAGGGAAGGTTCGGATTCAACGATAGAAATGCCTAATTCTGAGCAGAAAACCCCTGATCCAACGCTGCCAACCCCCGACTCTAACCGCCCCGCTTCTAACACCGACAATAATCAGAGTTCACAGAGTTTACGCCCCGACAATTTATTAAGTTTGTCAGGGGGAAAAAAGTTAATGAATCAAGCTGACCAAGCCATTGATCAGCAAAATTACGATGTCGCTAAACAGAAATTGCAATCTGCTAGACGGGTATTTAACCAGTTATCTAACTTTTATCAACAATTGTCGGGAAGTTTCCAAGGAATTGATAATCGGATTTCCCAAAAACATCGTCAAAAAGCGGTTGAATCAGCGCAAATGCGCGATCGCGCCACCTATCAACTGGCATTGGTTCATCGTGCCCAAAAAGAAACAGCTTTGGCGGTTCCTTTGTTAGTACAAGTGATTCAGTCTCAAAACCCGACCTCCGAATTAGGTAAAAAATCTTATCAGCAACTCCGGGAATTAGGATTTGTGGAAACTCCGTTTCCAGGCAGCAATAATTCGGGCAACAACAATTAATGATTTCTAATTGATAATTGGTTATCTGTTGTGTTTCAGGTTCACTGAACCTCGATGGGATGACTTGGTATTTGAACCGAAAAAATCGGAAAAAGTTATCCCATAACAACTAACCAATTTTTAATGACTCATGGTTGTCATGGAAAAGGCATTTTAGTACCTCAAAAAAAATAGCTGATTTCAGACAATCAAAAAATAAAAACGCTATAATAATGAATTGCCAATGATTAATGCATCATTATGTTTGGAACGTTTCAACAAAGTCACTTGAGAATTGAAGTGAATGCTTCGGCACAGTTAATTGGAGAAAGTTTACTCTCTCCAGAAAAACTTCGTCAGTGGCTGTTTCCGCAACAGATTTCCCCAGGATTGCCCAATCAATTAGAAGAGGGATTAACCTTTAGTACGCGCACGGGCTTCATTACCATTAAACATGAAATTGAAACTCTTCGGGAGTCTTATATTCGCTTCCTTCTCAGTGAAGGCATCGATGGTTATCACGAATGGTGTTGGGATGAAGGTTGGGTACAATCGCGTTTAGAAGGGATTTCCATGTTGCCTTTAAACTTAGCGCAAACCGCGAGTTTATTCCGGTTGCGTCAATTTGTGGAAGGTTCTGCGAACTAGCGGCACAGGGAGGCGCAATTGCCCCTTTAAAGACGTCCCAATGACATGGGAGTATCCTGTTGAATAATCTGCGTTAACTGATCGCGCACGGTAAAAAAGTCTTCCCAAGGATAATAAAACCGATCCAATTCATCTAAATAAGCCGCTAACCGATCGCGGGCAAAACTGACATTCGCATTTAAAGCAATATTTAAATCGGTAATGGAGTCGCCAATAGAAATCGTTTTTTCTGCCGGATACTGCTTCATCACTTCCACTTTCGCCACCAGTTCGGTTCCCGCTTCATAATCAGACATGGGCTGTAAATAATCCTCGCTGGTATCAATAGCAACCGCATTAACCGAGGTTACCTGTTCAATTAAGGGACGATTCCCTAAGGTTTGCTTGGTTAAGACTCGCTGTACCATATCTTTCAACCCGCCTGAAACCACATGAAACGGGATCTGGCAGTCTAAAGCAAATTTTACCAATTCGAGCAATCCAGGACGCAAGGGAACCTCATCCACATACTCAATGATGGTTGAGTAACAATGAGAAGGAATGGACTCAATGATGCGTTTCACGCCGTCTCGCAAGGTTAATTTTCGCGCATAAATATCCGGCAAATATTGTTCACACAAATGGGGCGCAACTGCTTTTAACATACCAGTGAAGGTATCTTCAGCAGTAATTGTTCCGTCAAAATCGCAGAAAATGGCATAGGCAGGAAAATTTTGGTCTGTCATATGAGATTGATGATCAATACTTGGTGTTCGAAGAGAGTTTTACTGGCGATAGGGTAAAGGATCGGTTAATCCTAATTGTTGAAATGCATTTAATCTTAGCTGACAGGAATCGCAAACGCCACAAGCCGTTTCTCCCCCTTGATAACATGACCAAGTTTTTTCCCAAGGAACATGAAGTTGATTGCCTAGCTGAATAATTTCTGTTTTTTTGAGATCAATTAATGGCGTCATAATTTCAATCGGATTTCCTTCTCGCCCTTGTTTGGTTCCCAATTTGAACACTTGTTGCATCGCGTTGATGTAATCAGGACGACAATCGGGATAGCCGGAATAGTCTAAGGCATTCACTCCCACATAAACCCGTTGCGCCGATAAAGCTTCCGCATAGGCTAAGGCGAAACTGAGAAAAATGGTGTTGCGGGCAGGAACATAAGTAATCGGAATCTGATCTGCCATTTCTTCCGGGGCGCGATCGCGCGGCACTTCCATATTTTGATCCGTCAAAGCAGATCCGCCCCACAATCCTAAATCAAAACTAACTACTTGATGCTGTTTAACGCCTGCTGTCTGGGCAATTTCTTTGGCGGCTGCCAACTCCCGTTGATGACGCTGTTGGTAGTCAAAGGAAAGGGCGTAACATTCACAACCATCAGCGAGGGCTTGATAGAGGATAGTGGAAGAATCTAAGCCTCCAGAAAGTAATACAACTGCTTTTTGTGTCATCGCATTCAGTCTTCAATCACTGCCCAGGATTAATCATCAATAATTGCTTCAATTTTAGCCAATATTACGTTATCGCTTTCGTGAAAAGCGGCAAATATACCGTAGTGGAACGCAGTGAAAGAGAAAAAGCATCCTCGTCGAACAAAACTTAGCAACATTAGAAGGGATGATGCCTCCGCTCATTTCAGCGACTTCCCCGCAACTGGGCGACCTCGCAAAAACAATGACTAGTAATTAAGAAACTTAATTTTTGAATCGTTAAGTTTCTTTTCGGGATTTCCCCTCCAATTGAGGAATTGAGAGAGGATATTTTTAAATTCCAAATGCAAATATATACAAAAAATTGTTTAGACTGACTTAATAATCCTCACAATACAGAGAGTAATTTATATACTAAAAATAGAAAGGATAGCAATTAACTCGCAATTGATTTTGCCGGGGTTAATAATCTTCTTCTGAAATAAATACTTAGTTAGCGAATCCAGGATAAAAACAATGAAAATGATGAACTTAATGACAATGATGAATGATATGGCTTCTTTCTTGGGAGAAGCAATTGCCCGGATTTTCTCTCCCAACGATGATGCTTATCCCAATGTTGGGGTACAACCTTATTCCGGTGAAGTCTTTCATGGCAACGTTAAACTGAACTGGTAATTTAATTTTTTAATTAATTTTTAAATGATTAACAAGCCTGCAACGTTGCGGGCTTTATTTATATGATTACTGTAACTGGAACCATTGAAAAACGAGAGGTGGGAATTGGGGCGTGGGCATTAGTCACCGACGAAGGGACCGCCTATGAATTAAGAAATCCGCCAGAGGTACTATGCCAACCCCAACAACGAGTCAAAGTAACAGGAACGATCAGAAATGATATCATGAGTCTCGCCATGATTGGGGAAATTCTAGAAGTCGAGTCCTTTGAGCAGGTTGAATAAAAAATCAATTATTGGGTAACCAGTTGGCTACCCGAATAATAATCCTTAGAGAAGACTAAACATTTTTCTCTTCAATCACGCGATCGATGATGCCATATTCTTTAGCATCTTCTGCCGACATAAAGAAGTCGCGATCAGTGTCTTTTTTAATTTTTTCCACCGACTGACCCGTATTATCCGCCATGATTTGATCCAGTTGTTCCCGAATCCGAATCATTTCTTTGGCTTCAATTTCAATATCAGTGGCTTGTCGGGTTCCTTGGGTTCCTCCCATCGGTTGGTGAATCATAATCCGGGAGTGGGGAAGGGCTAACCGTTTACCTTTTGTCCCAGCAGATAATAAAAAGGCACCCATCGAAGCGGCAATCCCCACACAAATCGTGACCACTTCTGATTTAATATGTTGCATGGTATCATAAATGGCCATCCCGGCACTGACCGACCCGCCAGGGGAATTAATGTAGAGGTAAATCGGTTTGCTGGGATCTTCTGAGTCCAGGTAAAGCATGACGGCAATAACTTGGTTCGCTAAGCCGTCACTGATTTCCCGACCCAGGAAAATAATCCGTTCGCGGTACAGACGGTCATAAATATTAACCCACTCACTGTAGGGTTGACCGGGCATTTGATACGGAACTCTAGGTACACCAATAGGCATAAATTTTGTCCTTTACTTAAACTTACAACGGTGGATTGGGAGTGAATAAAAGGTTTTGTGCTGTTGCCATCAAGCGATGATTAAGGCAGGAGAATTAACTGACAACACCTGCTGTGGAGGGAAGTTCTTTGGTACTTTCTAGAACTTTATCAATGACCCCGTACTCTTTTGCTTCTTGGGGACTCAAATAGAACATGCGATCAGAATCTTTCGCGATTTTGTCAACGGGCTGACCCGTGTTTCTAGACAAGATATTTAACATCACTTCTTTATTTGCTAGGACTTCCTTCGCCCGAATTTGAATATCAGTCGCTTGTCCTTGCGCCCCTTGACGAGGTTGGTTGAGAATAATGGTGGCATGAGGAAGACTTGCCCGATATCCTTTCGTCCCTGCCGATAGAATCATGGCTGCCGTTCCCATTGCTTGACCAATGCAGATGGTATGAACCGGGGGTTCAATGTAATTGAGCGTATCGCAAATGGCAAAGGCTTCTGTTTCAAAGCCAATGGCTTCTCCCCCATACCAGGACGTTCCGGTAGAATTGATGTACATATAAATGGGTTTTTCCCGATCTTGAAACTGAAGGTACAGCAATTGCGCAATAATTAATTCGGTAACATCCATGCCAATTTGCTGTTTATATTCTTCGGGAGAAACTAAGGGCAACCCTAAATAGACAATGCGTTCGTTTAATAAAAGCGAAGGTAAGTCTGGTGGCGGGGTACGCATGGTTCCCCCTCCGTAGTAGGGGGCTTGCATGCCTCGGATTGGTGCGTTCATGTTTGCTTTCTAATTAAAAAGGGCTTTTTTCACTGATTTTCCGTAAACCTATCTTAACTTACTGCTTCCTTGAGTTAGCGGAAACTGGGTTAGATATTGCGTCAGGGTAAACGCATCTACCCCTAACTCGCTATGGTGTTGACTGGCTAAGATACCAGCTTGGGCATGCCAAACCGCAGCGGTTGCCGTTAGGGTAGCTGCAGAAAGAGTTGAATGTTGAGATTGCGCCATTAATCCCCCTAGCAATCCCGTAAGAACATCGCCGCTGCCCCCTCTGGCTAAGGCAGGGGTACTGTCAGCAATGATCCAAGTTTCTGAATTGCCAGCAATGAGACTTCTTGCCCCCTTAAAGACGATGTTGCTGTTGCTTTCTTGCGCAGCCGCAGGGACGGTTTCCAGTGGATCGTATGGTTGTTCTGTTAAATGGGGAAACAACCGTCGAAACTCTCCCGGATGAGGCGTCATAATTGTGGGTTCTGTCCGGGATTTTAGACTGGTGACAAGGTCTAGTTGCGCAATCCCATTGAGGGCATCGGCATCCAAAATCAAAGGCGCTGTTGCTTCTAAAATCCCTGGTAAACGCGATCGCGCCTCTAAGGTTAACCCAGGACCAACAGCAAGGGTGCTATACTTGTCCCAATTGCAAGCTGTTTCTGGCAATTCCGCAATTGCCCCGTTTTCCGTTTCTGGACAATCAATAATCAGCGCCTCGGGAAGATGCGTCACTAACATTGGTTTGAGAGACGTTGGCGCGGCAATGCTCACCATGCCGACACCACTTGCCCTTGCCCCTAACCCAGTCAAAATGACACCGCCGGCATATTGCCGAGAACCAGCAATAATCAATAAATGTCCCTGCTTATATTTATGAGTCGCCCGAGGACGAGGAAGCGGAAGCAAGGAACCGGCTAAACTGGCACTCATCCGTTGAATCAGAGGCGGAGAATGGGATAAAATTGCTTCTACCTCATGAAAAGGAATGCCAAAGTCAATTAATTCGGCTTCTCCGATATAGGGGAGGGCTTGATCTTGAAACAATGCCCGTTTCCATACCCCTAAACAGAAGGTGCGACTTGCTTGGATGGCAGTTCCCAAGACTTCTCCGGTATCGGTATGAATGCCGGCAGGCAAATCAATACTGACTACCGGGATTGACCATTGGTTGATCGTTTCCGCTACTGCTTTTAATTCTCCTTCCAGGGGGCGGGTTAAGCCAAAGCCAAATAAACCGTCAATAATGACATCACAGTCAGCTAATTGGTTGACTTCCTCAGCAAAAGGAATGCCTAAACTGTGAGCATAATCCACATGGGCTTGCGTTAATTCTTTTCCCTTTTGCAAGGGACGGTACAAACAGATATTATACCCTTGCAGATATAACTCCCGCGCCACTACTGTTGCATCGCCGCCATTATGTCCGGGTCCAATAAGAATGCCTATTTTCGCAACGGCAGTTTGGGGATATAATTGCACAACACGTTGGGCAATGAGTCCTGCCGCTTTTTCCATTAAGGCTGCAACCGGCATTCCTGCCTGAAAAATCCGTTTTTCGATCGCGGCCATTTGCGCAGCACTCACCACAACGTGTTCAATAGAGTCTATAGAGGACTGATGATTCATAGTTCGTTTTGCAATGGGTGAAACCAAACCAGTGCTTCCTCGACGTTATCACCGACTCCGCAATGTTTTGAACCGACGACAGACGGATTTAACCGTGCTGTTGGAAAATGTTCATAAACCTCACAATTTTTCGGCCATTATTCGCACCTGTGATGCTGTGGGTGTCTTTTCTGCCCATGCTGTCTATCAACAAGGGAAAGTTCCTGCTTTTAGCGAAACGGCCCAAGGCAGTCAAAAATGGGTCAATATCCACTCTCATCCCGATTTAAAGACTGCAGTCAGTCATCTCAAACGCCAAGGTTGTACCATTTATGCCGCTCATTTGTCAGAAAACGCCGTGGATTATTGTACTCCCGATTATACTCAACCTAGCGCCATTCTATTTGGTGCGGAAAAATGGGGGGTGAGTGAGGAAGGAATGGCATTAGCGGATCAAGCGATTTATATTCCAATGTTAGGAATGGTCCAGTCTTTGAATGTTTCAGTGGCAGCAGCAGTTGTTTTATTTGAAGCACAACGGCAACGTTTGGCTGCCGGATACTATGACCAAGTTCGCCTTGATCCTGAAACGTACCATCGTACCTTGTTCCAATGGGCTTATCCCGACTTAGCGGCTGCCTATGATGAAGCCGGAAAGCCTTATCCCCGTTTGGGAGAAGATGGACAATTAATTACTGATGATTAGCAACTGATGAGAAATCTATTTTCTAATGCATAATTAGCGGATTTTGTCAACTCTACTTCAAATTTATTCTTAATTAGCAACAAAAATTGATGCAACCTGTGGTTTAAAAACTTGACAGGATTTAGCAAAAGGAAACAAGAAAATGCTGTTTTCAATCTTGAGTTTTGAAGTAAAGACAAACCATCCCGTGGGATTATCATTTCTATTACTATACTTGAAATGGCGCCAATTCGTCAAATATTTTTCCTTGATTTTTAAGGTTAAGAAAGATAAAGATGGCATTTGCATAAAAAAATCTAATTTAATTTGGAAATAGTATTGTTGAATGACTATCATTAATCAGTGCCTGGTTGTTGCTTGAAAGGTTGCCTGATTTTTGTTCTCATCCCTTGTTGCCTTTTCTCTTATAATGATTCGCTGAGATAGAACGAATGAAACCGGTTCATGGCTAAATATTTCTTTCTGATTGGTTCGGCAATTCTCATTGTTGGGTTAGTTGCCGGTTATGTGGCAAATGAGTGGATCCCGATTCCTTTAGCAATTGCGGTGGTCGGTGGTGTTGTTTTTCTAGCGGGATTGATTCTTGCCACTCAAAAATTTTGGCAACGACGTTCCACTCAAATGGGCGTTAACGCCTTAGTAGCAACGATCGCGTTTATCACCATTATTGGGTTGTTGAACTTTCTCGGGGTTCGCTATGGCAAAACCATTGATTTAACCGAGAACAATCTTTTTACCTTGGCTCCCCAATCGCAACAGTTAGTGGAACAGTTAGAAAAACCGTTAACGGTAGTGGTATTTGAATATCCCCCCTCGCAAAAAAATGAACGATTGTTGGAGAACTATCAAAAATATAGTCAAAACTTCAAGTTCAAGTTTATTGATCCCCAAACCAATATTGCCAAAGTAAAAGAATTTGGGGTGCAATCCTATGGCGAAGTTTATCTCCAGTATGGTCAGGAAACCCAGTTTGTTCAAAATGTCAGTGAAACGCAATCTCTTTCCGAAGTTAAGTTAACCAGTGCCATTCAGAAGATTCAGCGCGATCGCGTTTCTTTTGTTTATATTCTGCAAGGACATGGCGAACCGCCGCTTGGGGAAGTACAAGGGGGATTATCGCAAGCGGTTGCCAGTCTCGAAGAACAAGGGTATAAGGTGCAACCGTTTAATTTTGCTAAAGAAACCAATCTTCCCGATTCCCCAAACAGTGTTTTAATGATTGCCTCTCCCAAGCGAGAATTGTTGCCGGGAGAAGTCGAATCAATTCAAAAATATTTGGCAGGGGGAGGGAAGGTTTTATTACTGCTTGATCCCGATAGCAACAGCGGTTTAGACCCCATTTTTGAAACTTGGGGGATTCAATTAGATAATCGCGTCATTGTCGATGCCTCCGGTCAAGGCAAAGTATTAGGCTTTAATCCGGCAACTGCTTTGGTAACGCGCTATGGCAATCATCCGATTACCAATCCGTTTGGCAATGGCATTTCTATTTATCCCGTGTCTCGTCCTGTGGATTTTGTTGAAACTGAGGGCGTAAAAGGGACGCCTTTAGCGTTCAGTAATAAAGAAAGTTGGGCAGAAAGCAATCTGACGCAAGAAAATTTAGAATATAATGCTGAGCGCGATCGCGCCGGGCCTTTAGTGTTAAGCTTTGCATTAGATCGGATCGAGGAGTCTCCGAATCAATCCTCGCAAAACCAATCATCAGACACTAATTCCCAGAAACCATCTTCACAAAATACTGAAGAAACTCAAGCCGAGAACAATTCGGACACCGATGCTGACAATGAAACCAATGAACAAACGTCTCTAACTCCCAGTAAAGAGTCTCGAATGGTTATTTTTGGCGACTCTGATTTTGCGAAAAATGGATTATTTGTGCAACAACTCAACGGCGATATCTTCTTAAATTCCATTGACTGGCTAACCAATCGCGGCGAGGCTTCTTTGGCATTGCGACCAAAAGAACAAACCAATCGACGCATTAATTTAGATTCAAAACAAGCGGCGATTTTGAGTCGAACCGCCATGGGAATTGTTCCCTTAATTGGTTTAATTTTGGCGATTATTACTTGGTTGAGACGGCGTTAACATGCAAAAGACAACGTTAATTTTAGTGCTGATTGCTTTGGGATTAGGCGGCTATGTTTATTTTTACGAAATCAAATCCAATTCTCAAGAACAAGTCGCCGGCAATTCACAACAAAACTTGTTTTCCTTTCAAGAAGATCAAGTGCAACGCTTAACCATTGAAAAAGAAAAACAAACCTTTGAATTTGTTCGTCTAGAAACGTCAGATCAGTCTTGGCGAATGAAACAACCAGAAGAATCGCCAGCGAAAGAAAGCGCGATTGTTTTCTTATTAGATTTATTAAGTAAGGAAAGTAGCAGTCGCACCTTTGAAATTCAGCGCGATCAGTTAGGAGAATATGGATTCAAAACGCCGTTAGCAACGATTGAAGTGGAATTGAATAATAACACCAAACATCGCGTTATTTTAGGGAAAACCACCTTCAATAATAAACAAATTTATGCTCGGATTGATCCGAAAGAAAATAAGCAGATAAAAATTTATCTCCTTCCCATTGATTTTCAAAATGCCGTCAACCGCTCTCTATCGCAATGGAAACAAAAATCAGAAGCAGAGAAAAACAAGCAAACTAAACCTGAAAACTCTTCATCGAAAAAACAGGAATAAGTAGCCCCCAATGTAGCAAATTAGAACTAAAAAACTTTCAAACCCAATGTTGGCAATGCCATATTTTTCCCGGCGCAACAATCCCAGTAAGAGAATGCCAGTAATCAAAATAGTGAGCGCGATCGGAAAAATTTCGTCTAAAGAAATAGCCTGATAAATGGATCCTTTCTGATAGGCAACATCGGAGATAGCTAAAAATAAAACATCAAAACTATTGCCTCCCATGACTCCTCCGACCGCTAACATTAAGGCCCCTTCTCTGACTGCTGCCACAGTTGTTACTAATTCTGGCAAGGAGGTAATCACTGCCGTAAAAATCCCGCCAACCACTGATTGTGATAAACCAGTTTGATTGGCAATGGCTAAGCCGCTTTTAGCAACAAAATAACCGGCTTCTCCTAACAAGGCAGCTAAAATAAGAAACTGACCCCAAAGTCGAACTAACGAGGAACCAACCGCGGCTTGATCCGGTTCATCAAAGCGAGTTTGTTCTGTCCGTTGCGGTCGCCACATCGGTTTGGCTTGTACCTCAGACGTTAAAAATAATCCTGCAATATAAGCAATGACTAATAAAGCAGAAACCGGATGAATCAGGTTTAACAAACTAATGTTAGGCGTAGCAATCGCCAGCAGCGGCAGCGAAAGCAGGGTGATTAATAGTGTTCCTTGAATTAAATTGGCAACTGAGGCAGCCGCATGTTCTAAATTGGCCCGTCGATAGAAAATATCCGCGATCGCGAGAAAGGCTGTTTGAGCAGCAATCCCCCCGATCGCGTTGCTAATAGCTAATCCGGGATGATTGCTGGCGGCAGCGGTTACCGACGTAACAATTCCCGATAGCGAGGTGCTGCCTCCCAAAAAAACGGCACCAATAATCGCTTCCCCAATGCCGGTGCGATCGGCTAAGCGATCGGAAATTTTTGCCATTCGGGTTCCTAAAAGCGCGATCGCGATCGCGCAAATGACAAATATTAGAAGACTTTCCGTTAAAGACACACCAACGACTCACAAGTTTGCAACTGTCCTTAAAATAGCAAGAAAGGACAAACTAATCAGAATAAGCAATCATGGTGAATCGTCAACGTGTTGAACCGAAACCGGGACAAGAATCGGTCTGGGATTACCCGCGTCCGCCGCGTCTGGAATCTTGTTCCAAGCATATTCAAGTGGTCTTTAATGGCGAAGTCATTGCTGACACCCAAAAGCCGCTGCGAATGCTAGAAACAAGTCATCCGCCAGTGTATTATGTTCCCGCAGACGATGTGAAACAAGAATATTTAACCCAAACCAATCATCAAACCTTTTGTGAGTGGAAAGGAAAAGCGCGCTACTATACTTTGCAAGTGGGGGACAAAAAAGCAGTGAATGCTGTTTGGGACTATCCCAATCCCAGTTCTCGCTATCCCGAAATTGCCAATTATTTCGCCTTCTATCCCGCGAAAATGGATGCCTGTTATGTGGATGGGGAACAAGTGGAAGCCCAAGCCGGCGATTTCTATGGCGGTTGGGTAACTAGCGATATTGTTGGTCCCTTTAAAGGCGCCCCAGGAACGTGGGGCTGGTAATCCGTAGCGGTTTGGCGATCACTTAGCGCGATCGAGAGTTCACTGCAGTAACTCAAAGCGTTGCATCGCGCTTTTTTTTTGAATTAATTAAGGAGCACTGCTCAACATGATGGCACCGTTTTGTCCGCCAAATCCAAAACTAAATACAAGGGCAGTATTAATCCGACAGTGAATTGCTTTTTCCACAAGATTTAAATCAAATGCCGCGTCTTTTAATCCCACACAGGGCGGCAAAATTTGTTGTTGTAGCGCCATTAAGGTTAATGCCGCCGCGATCGCGCTAGAAGCCCCTAAGGTATGTCCGGTTGCCCCTTTGGTGGAACTAACAGCCACAGTGGAAGGAAACAACGATTGAATTAATGCCGCTTCCCGCGTATCATTTAGTTGCGTACTAGTGCCATGGGCATGGATATAATCCACCTCGGAGTGAGGAGAAACGGCACTGCTATTGAAACAGTTCTTCACAGCGAGACTGGCAGTCTGATAATCCGGATTCGGCGCACTGAGATGATAGGCATCGCAACTCAACCCAAAGCCCAGTATTTGTCCATAAATTGAAGCATTGCGTCGTTTGGCTGACCCTAAGGACTCTAACACTAAAACTGCCCCTCCTTCTCCTAACACTAGCCCTTCTCGCTGTTTGTCAAAGGGATAACAGCCAGTTTTCGCTAAAGCCCCCATTCGGTTAAACCCTGTTAAGGTGAGAGGCGTAATGGGACTTTCCACGGCACCAGCCACTACTTGTTCACAGTCTCCCCTTTGAATTAACTCATATCCCTGCGCGATCGTCCAAATGCCAGTACTACAAGCAGCCATGGGGGATAAAACCATGGCAGTGCTGCCCAGCATCTGGGCTGTGGCAATTGCTGCTTGATGAGGCAACATCTCTAGCCAGTTGAGGGGAGATACTTGCTGTCGTAATAGTTTTTCCCACTCTCCTTGACAACCGCGACTGGAACCAACCGCGACGCCGCAATCGGGTAAGGGAGAATTTAATCCCGCATCCGCTAAAGCTGCGTTAACAACTTCAGCAGTAATTGTTGATAAAGAAGAGGGAGTTTTTTGAAGCAGAGATAAAGGAAAACTCGGGAGGTTCGGGAACGGTTGCTGTCGAGAAATACTGGAATTTCCTTGCAACAATTGTTGCCAAGTTTGCTGGAAATTGCCTAAGCCTGTCCAACAACCGATTCCTGTAACAACAACAGTTTCCGTCACGATTTCTGAAGATTGTCAAGTCCGGAAATAACTTTCGCTGATTCAATGCGATCGCCTTGTTGAATTTGATCGACCACATCCATTCCCCTAGTAACTTCTCCAAATACCGCATAGTCGCCATCGAGGAACGGAAGTTCCGCCAAGGCAATAAAAAACTGAGAAGAAGCAGAATTGGGCATTTGCGATCGCGCCATTGACAAGGCACCTCTTTTATGCATCAGTTCCGGTCCTTTGTCTACACCGGCTTGTTCAAGGGTTTTCCCATAAATCGGTTCTTCTTCTCCTTTGGGAACAATTTCTAAAGGAATGGAACGCCGTTGTCCCGTTTCCGGATTAACAAATCCTCCGGTACCATTTCCTTTGGGGTCGCCCCCTTGAACAACAAACGGTTGCGGTTCTTTCACCACGCGATGGAAACTTAAACCATCATAAAAACCCCGTTGTACTAAATCCGCAAAATTGCCAGCGGTTACCGGAGCCATGTCTCCATTCAGTTCAATGACAACTGGCGATCCCTTTACCGTTAATTCTACTGTTGCTTGGCCCTTTAATTGGGGCAAATTGCTGATCATCATCTCGCTGCTTTGGCTAGTTTGGGGATTAGCAGATTGGGTTTGTTGGCTAGAAGTGGCGCTGCAGCTGCTGAGAAACACAGCGAGAACAACCATTGCTGATAAGAGTCGGCTTAGCCAAGGCATAACAACTTGATAACTTGTCATCGTCTTTAAATTCCTTCTAGAGGCACACCTAAAAAACGAGCCAACTCAGCACCCCGATTTTCTAATTCACTGAGACCAAGGGGTTCGCCAACTCGAGTCAAAGGAATATTTTTCCGTCCTTTTACTCGTAAGTAAAGGGCTCGTTTCGGATTTAGCCCTTCTTTAATTTCTGCTCTAACCGCCTCAATGTCGTCAAGACTGTTCTCTACTTCAATGCGACGGTTTTTACCGGGATACCCCCAACGGAAAATTTTAACGGTATTTGTGTTTTTATTAAATTCGTTGTAGCCGCCTCCGACATCCCAAAGAATCACCAGCCAAAGATAAAGCGAAACCAGAGAACCGGCAACGCCATAGAAAGTCAACGCAATGCCTTGGGGAATAAATTGGAGATTAGTTGGATCGCTTACCATCAATAAATTGACTTGAAAATAGCTAGACAAACCGGCTAAAAGAAACCCGACGCCGCCCATCATTGCAATGATTGCCCAAAAATAATTGCTGGGGCGACGGGCACCGATAATATTTTGGGTTAGAACTTGGCTATCTTTCGTTTTAGTTGCAGATGCACTCATCTTTATATCAAGGGTCTGAAACCCTGTCGTTTACTCCAGGTTAATATTTTGGGATTGAGGAGGAAGAGGTGCAGTTCCTCCCAGTATCCTATAACAGGACTACTTTCCTGCACGAAGTTAAGTGAGCCTCGCTAATGTTTAAGGGCGGTAACTTTCCAAACAGCACTGTCTTACCCCTTTCTACAACTGTTTAACTGCTTGGTTCTAGAGCTTAGAACTGGCTTCGGATTCTAAGGTAGGACTTTTAACGCTTCCCCTAAACGTAGCCCCGTGAGAGGGACTTAAGCTGGTCAGCTATCAAAGAAAAGGCACGAAGCCTCTTCTTTCAAGAAGAGGTGCTGACAGATAATTGTTATACAATGGCCATGTTCCATTCTAGAACCTCCCCCAGAGTGTCGGAAACAGACCAAACTTAGTGTCAAAAATTTTGCCATAGCGCTCGAAAGATGAGGAAAGGTTGTGCTATTGTTAAAAAAAGTTAAGTTGACTGTCTTTCACTTTTAAAGGGAAAATCCCAGCAATGAAAAGTTTTAAGGCAGTTTAATCATCATTAACTTTGTTCCTTCTCTCAGGAAACTTTCTTAACATTTTTCGTGAAGATAGGTTATCCTTAGAAGATAAAAGCACGTAAAACTTAGTATTCTTGCAACAAATTGTTAAGCAAGAGGATTTGAAACAATGACTATTGCAGTCGGACGCGCCCAACAACAAAGAGGAATCTTCGACTTAGTCGATGATT
>JBDGQV010000153.1:0-3981 GCA_042218725.1 Halothece sp.
CGTCCGGAGCGAAGCCGGAGCAAAGCGTGAGGACGGGGCTGTCGCCCGAAGCTCAGACGGCAAACTAATCATTATGTCTCCCACAGGAGGAGAAACGGGGAACCGAAATTTAAAGCTAATTCAACAATTAGCCAATTGGGTAGAATGGGATCAAAGTGGAATTGCCTTTATTTTTCCAGCGGTTTCAAACTTACTAATGGGGCAATTCGCTCGCCTGATGCTGCTTAGATTGCCTTAGAAAAATGGAACCGTTTAACGCCAGCACAACAGGCAAAATTCCCTCCAATTTGCCCTGATTTTGTGGTGGAATTGCGCTCAGCTAGCGATTCGTTACCAATGTTACAGCAAAAAATGAGCGAATATGTAGAGAATGGGACTCGCTTAGGTTGGTTGATTAACCGTCATCAGCGACAAGTGGAAATTTATCGCGCTAACCAGCCAAAACAAGTGTTAGACTCTCCTCAAACCCTTTCGGGGGAAGATGTCTTATCCAATTTTACGCTAAATCTTGATCTAATTTGGTAAGAAGTTAGCACAATTCACCTGGTTATGCAAACTGTTGATTATCTTCGCATTAGTTTAATCGATCGCTGTAATTTTCGCTGTCATTATTGTATGCCTAGTGGAGAAGAATTAAATTATCTTCTTCAGGAAAGTCTTTTAAGTAAAGATGAAATTATTACCCTCTTAAAAGAAGTTTTTATTCCCCTTGGATTTAATAAATTTCGTTTAACTGGCGGCGAACCTTTATTACGTCCTGATATTGTAGAGATCGTGGAATCAATTACTTCTCTACCGGAAACGCAAGATTTAGCCATTAGCAGCAATGCCTTTCTTTTGGAAAAGTTTGCCCAACCCCTCTATGACGCTGGCTTAAGACGAATTAATATTAGTTTGGATTCCCTCAATCCTGAAAATTTCGATAGCATTATTGGCAACAACGGGCGCAGTCGTTGGCAACAAACGTGGAATGGCATTCTTAAGGCACATCAAGTGGGATTTGATCCCTTAAAGTTAAATGTTGTGGTGATCCCTGGGGTTAATGACCATGAAATTCTAGATTTGGCGGCGTTGACTTTTGAAAGAAATTGGCATGTGCGCTTTATTGAGTTTATGCCCATTGGCAATAGTGAATTATACAGCGATCGCGCTTGGATTCCCTCAGAAGAAATTCGGCAAGATATTCGCAACAAATGGGGCTTAGAAACCTCAGCCATCGCCGGAAATGGTCCTGCTGATGTTTTCCAAATTCCTGGGGCAAAAGGCACTTTAGGCTTTATTTCTCAGATGTCGGAATGTTTTTGCGATAATTGCAATCGCATGCGTCTCTCAGCAGATGGTTGGTTGCGTCCCTGTTTATTGAATGAAACGGGACAAATCGATCTCAAAACGACATTGCGCAATAATCCTGATTTTAACGAAATGCGCGATCGCGTGCGCCATATCCTAGATATTAAACCGGAGATTAACTTCAAGGAACGCAATAATGGCACGGAAACTGGAACTTACACCCGCACCATGTCTCAAATTGGCGGCTAATAACTGAAACGGGAGATGAGGAAAGGAATCAGCTTATTGCAGTATATTTTCAATAATTAACAATTGTTGCAAGTGAGTCCATTAACGACTATCATTGTCAACATATAGCATTTATTGCCAAGAATCATTATGGTAATGCCTCCCTATACCTCATCCTCCCTCAAAGCTGAATTGAACTCTCGCGGTTGGCGACTCACGCCGCAACGAGAAACCATTCTGCATGTGTTTCAAAATCTGCCCCGAGGCCATCATCTCAGTGCTGAAGAATTATTTCACTTATTGCAGAAACGAGGCGAGGAAATTAGTCTCTCCACCATCTATCGCAGTGTCAAACTCATGACACGAATGGGGATTTTACGGGAATTAGAACTAGCCGAGGGACACAAACATTATGAACTGAATCGCCCTCATCCCCATCATCACCACCACATTGTCTGCATTCAATGCAACCGCACCATTGAATTCAACAATGACTCCATTCTAAAACAAAGTCTCAAACAAGCGGAAAAAGAAGGATTACAACTCATTGACTGTCAGCTAACCATTATGACCATTTGCCCGGAAGCGATTCGGATGGGATGGCCGTCAGCCCTTCCCAGTAATTGGGCTTGCACCCGTGCCATTTCCGAAGGATCTTCTGATGAGGGAATTGAAGAAATTGAACAAGAAATTGCTGAAAGTGAATCTTCCGATTCATCCCATCAATCCAATCACGACTCCAACTAGGTTCATCCCTTATCTGGTGACTGGCGAATCAACATAAATCATGGGTTCTTCCATCGAAAACTTGAGATTGTTTTCTGCTAAACGCTTGGCAATTTCCTGATTCGCCACTTCCACCAAACGTTTCCGGATGTTGAGAGAACCAGTGCTGGCACTCATGATAAAAAAGCTAACGCGAGCGCGAGTTCCCGGCTTTTCTTCCGGTTCAAAGGTAGCAATGCGGATGCTGCCGGATTCGATACCAAAGATATTGTTCAGACTATCATTTAAGACTTGATCCACCAGCGCGCGTTCACTTTCTGCCAAAACCTTCGGAAAATCTAAATATAGCAACGCCATGACCTTGGTTCCCCGAGAAATATTTTCCACATCCGTACCAGCCATGAGGGAGTTGGGAATAATAATTAAAGTATTCTTTACCACCGATCGAATTTTCGTAGAACGAATTCCAATTGATTCTACACGCCCATAAACATCTTCTTGTGTAACAACTAAATTGACCCGCACATATTCTCCGGGAACATAAGGTCGATCTAGATAAAGTACAACCGTGCCGACAATTTGGGATAAAATTTCTTTTGCAGCAAAGGCAACAGCAACGCCGCCGATACCAACCCCAGTAAGAACGCTAGCTAGATTAAGATTTTGACTCTGAGCAAAAAAGATGATAGCAAAAAAAACAATCACTACATTGGCCAGAGTTTCACCGGCAATGATGATATCGTCCCCTTCTCGACTCAAGTTTTGAACAAAGGCAATCCCGTAAATTCGAATCACCTGTCGTACCAAACGCGATAACAACCAGGCAACACTAATGGTTACTGCTAGATAAACAAAGAATTGTAAGAAATTAAATAGCGCCGGATAAGGACGAAATACATTGATATTCACGGCGATAATAACAATTAGCGTCGTACGAACAATTAAGTTTCTTAAAGGCTTAATAATGCGATCATGAGGTTCGGCAAGAAATTTCGGCGCAAAGCGATCCACACTCCATTGGAAAAATGAGGGCAAGAGTCGTGTCAGGAGAAACCCCAAAATTGTCCAAAAGAGAAACCAGACAACGCTGCCTCCGAAAGCATTTAATTGTTCTCGAAAATTGCCCTCAGAAAAAGGAAGGTTTTGCAAAAGTTCGGAAATATCCATTATCCTCCTTCAAACACAAAAAACAAACCAATTCTTAAAGTGTCATTGGTGAATCCATATAAATCGTTGGTTCAGCAAATTTAAATTGCAAACTCTCCGCTTGCAATCGTTCTGTTAGAGACTGGTTGGCAATTTCAACCAACCGTTTGCGAATTATAATTGACTTGTCGCTTGCCCCTTTAACAAACAAACTAATGCGAGCGCGCGTTCCCGGTTGTTCTTCCAATTGAAACAGCGCAATTTGCGTGCTGCTAGAATCCACATCCGAGAGTTCTTTGTGAAGACTGTCTTCAATGGCTTTATACACCAATGCCTCTTCCGAATCAGTCAAGATCTTAGAAAAATCAAGGTAGAACAAAACCATTACTTTTTTCCCCCGAGAAACATTTTCCACATCCATCCTTGCCATTAGTGAATTCGGGGCAATTAAGAGTGTATTTTTCGCCGCCAGTCGAATTTTTGTGGAACGAATGCCAATAGACTCAACACGCCCATAAATATCCTCATCTCGCGGATGATGCTTTAAGTGATGAAAGTTGCTTTTAAAGTGTGACAGGTGAATCGACATAA
>JBDGQV010000154.1:0-2991 GCA_042218725.1 Halothece sp.
TTGTTTCTTATTTATATTATTGATTCAGGTTGAGTTTGTCTAAAAATTGATAACGCTCCAAAAATTTTAAGTTATCAGGCGTTAAAAGAGCACGCAATTCAGAGACTTTATCTAATAATTCCATTTCCCAATTGCATTCTTCTTCTAAGATTTTAATATAACGCTGTCTTTTGTCGGCATCAGTTTCATTTTTTAGCATATAAATTGCAATTTTAATTTTAGACAAATTACTTCTTAAATCTTCATAAAGTTTGTCTAATATTTGTTCTTGCATTTTTTCTTTTTTACTTAAATGATTGACCTGTTCCTTTAAGGTATTCATATCTCCTTCTTTTGAATCTGTTGTCTCTATTGAACTAGATTCCGAGGAAACAGCTGTACTGGTTTGTAAACGAGTACGAATCGCTTGTAGAAGTTCTTCATTGGTAAAAGGAAAAGATAAATAATCATTTGCCCCCAATTCCATGGCTTTACGATAAATTTTCCGAGAAGACTTTCTGGTAACAAAAATGAAGGGAATATAACTCGTCTCTGGGTTATTTTTTAAATTTTCTATAACTTGAAATCCTTCCATATCAGACAGATTGATATTAGAAATAATGAGATCCGGTTTTTCATGACTCGCTTGTTCAAGTCCTTGTTCACCCGTTTCCGCTCTAAGCAGATTAATGTTGTGGCTGGCTAGGAATTCTATGACACTTTCTCGAATGGTATCTTCGTTATCAATTACTAAAATCTTTGGTTCCATGAATAATTCCTACGTATCTTTCAATTTTCCTAATTAGGTCTGTTACGTTCTATTGTAGAGTGATTTATTAGTTTAATAAATAAAATCTTCATTATCATTGAAGAATTTTGTTAATCTGATGCTATGTGAACCATTAGCTTACCCTTAAAACCAGTCTGTTATCGAATTCTATTCCCGGTCAACCGTCTAAGTTACGGTATTCTAAAACGCAACCTTCTTCAGATAGAGAAAGAACATTTAAGAATGAGTAACAATGAGCAACAAAGAGCATAACACGCAAGCTATCAACAGTGAAGACAATTTTGAAAAAGAAGCAGAATCAGCGTTGGGAGAAGTGATGGGAGATTCTGAAGATGTCCCAACGATGGCATTTGCCATGGAACTGTCTAGCTTAAATCAAGCTGGCGGAACTGAAATTGGTCGTCGCCGCCGCCATAATGAAGATTATTTTGGCATAGAATCTCAGGTTTTCAAGAAAGAAACACCGCAAGGATCAACCATTAAAGGGCAAGGACTCTATATTGTCTGTGATGGGATGGGAGGACATTCTGCTGGCGAAGTGGCAAGTACCATGGCAGTAGAAATTCTCCAGCAATATTTTCAAACCCATTGGCAGGAGGAAATGCCGGATGAGGAAACGATCCGTCAGGGCATTTTACTCGCTAATGAAAAAATCCATGAAGTCAATCAAGAAAAAGCAAGAGCCGGTTCCGGTAGAATGGGAACAACCTTGGTTATGGCATTAGTGCAAGATACCCAAGTCGCGATCGCGCACGTCGGCGATTCCCGTGCTTACCAGGTTAACTGCTATGGCGATATTCTGCAATTAACGGTGGATCATGAAGTAGGTCAACGGGAAATTGCTCAAGGACTTTCTCCAGAAGAAGCCTATCGTCTCTCCAATGCCTATCAGTTAACGCAAGCCTTAGGCCCTCGTCCCAATCGCTATGTGAATCCCGACATTCAATACTTAGATATTCAAGAAGATAACTTATTGCTATTATGTAGCGATGGTTTATCCGATGGGAATTTATTAGAAGATTACGGCGAAAGTTATCTTACCCCTTTATTGAACAGCAACGCCAATTTAGAAAAAGGGTTATTAGAGTTAATCGATTTTGCCAATCAACAACACGGTCACGATAATCTGACTGGGGTAGCAGTGCAACTAAAATTACGTCCTGATACGGGAAACAACTATGATACAGTCTAACTGGCGTCCTCATCTTGCCCTCACTTTAGGCGATCCGGCAGGGATTGGACCGGAAATTGTTTTAAAAGCCCTGGCTGACCCACAGATTGCTGAACATTGCGAGATCACCGTAGTCGGAACGCGATCGCTGTTGGATCAGACATATCAGCAACTGCCATCCTGCAGTGAGTTAGCCTCTCCTGAGGAAATTTCGGTGAAAGAAGTCCCCTTATCTTCTTCCGTGTTGGATCAAATTCAATTGGGAGAAGGCAATGCTGCTAGTGGAACTGCCAGTTTTCGTTACTTAAACACAGCCATTGAGGAGACGTTAGCGGGAAACTTTGACGGCATTGTCACTGCCCCCATTGCCAAATCAGCTTGGAAATTAGCCGGACATCATTATCCCGGACAAACAGAGGTTTTAGCCCAAGCCGCCCAACGAGACCAGTTTGGGATGTTATTCGTCGCGCGATCGCCGTACACCGGTTGGACGTTGCGTACCCTCCTAGCCACAACCCATATTCCTCTCAGCCAAGTTCCGGCAACCTTAACACCCGCCTTAATGACCCAAAAATTAGACTTATTAATTCACAGTCTTCAACAGGACTTTGCTATTGATCAGCCACGGATCGCGATCGCGGGCTTAAATCCCCATAGCGGCGAAGCAGGACAATTGGGCACCGAAGAACAAGACTGGTTGAATTCATGGTTGGAAAATGCTCGTGAGACTTATCCCAATGTGCAATTACTGGGTTTAGTTCCTCCAGATACATTGTGGGTCAAACCGGGATTAGCTTGGTTTCAAGATGCTAGCATGTCTCCTGCCGATGCCTATCTTGCCTTATACCATGACCAAGGCCTAATTCCGGTGAAATTAATGGCATTTGATGAGGCAATTAACACCACCATTGGTTTACCCTTTATTCGTACCTCTCCTGATCATGGAACCGCCTTTGATATTGCTGGTAAAGGGGTTGCTAGTTGCCGCAGTTTAAAAGCAGCCATTGATCTTGCTTCCGAATTAACTCAAAAACGAAATCAAAGCCGTTGT
>JBDGQV010000155.1:0-3538 GCA_042218725.1 Halothece sp.
TGTAAACAGTAGATTAATTGCTGTAGGACTTAGCCCGCACCTAGGCAAAATCCTTCCTTAGTTAAGGGGGCAAGGGGCATCAAATGCAGGAGTTGCCAACTGATTTTAGGGTTGCTCTATAAAGTTGGGGTTAACAACAGCATCTCTTACAATAAGAAGCAAATGATGCTCTCTCGCGTTACTGAATTATCATGTTAACCTCAACTGATTTTCGCGGTTTATTCAACCGACGTTTTTTCAATAATTTCTTCCCGCTTCCTGCTAGCAGTCCCCTCATTGTTGGCTTGAAGACGCCGAATTTTGAACTTCCCGATGTGACCAACGACCAACAAGTCAAATTAAACGATTATCGGGAGCAAAAACCAGTTATCCTCGCCTTTACTCGCATTTTTACCGAAAAACAATATTGTCCCCTTTGTTATCCCCATATCGTGGAATTAAACAAACGTTATGAGGAGTTTAGCCAGCGCAATATTGAAGTTTTAATGATAACCAGTACGGATGTGCCGCAAACGCAACAAGTGGTCAAAGATTTAGGGATTCAATTTCCACTGCTGAGCAATCCCACCTGCAGCGTCTTTCGAAAATATGGGGTTGGTCAAGCCTTGGGAGCGCCTTTGCCGGGACAATTTGTGTTAGATGAAGAAGGTGTTTTGCGCTATAAACATCTCTTTTCTTTCCTTTCCCCTAATGCTAGCGTTGATGAGTTATTATCCGTTTTTTCGTCGCAAGAAACGGTCGCAACCGCTACAAATGGCTGAAGAAATGTTATGAATTGCTAACAAAATCAGTCTTCATTGTCACGCCAAGCGGTTAGCAAATGGACAGGATTGAGGGGAGAAAATCGCGTCAGCTTGGCAATGGGAATGGTGCGAGAAATTTGAATTTGAAGCACGCGATCGCGCCACTGATGTTCCTTAAACCATTGTCTGGCTTGTTCGAAATTTTCCAGGGTGGCTAACGCTAAAACTATCTTGCCTCCCCTGACAAGTTTTTCATCACAAATCTGTAAAATTTCATTTAAGTTGCCCCCAGTTCCCCCAATGAACACGCGATGGGGGCGAGTCGTTGGCAGTTGATCCGGGGCTTTTCCGGCAATCGGTGTAACGTTATCTACCTCTAATCGTTGGCAATTTTCTCTTATTAAATAAAAACCCATTGTGGTTTGCTCAATCGCATAAACTTGGGAAGTGGGAAATAAACGGGCAATTTCAATGGAAACGGCACCAGTTCCTGCACCGATATCCCAAATAATTTGTTCCGGTTGCAACCCCAGTTCCGCTAAAATTAACGGTCTAATTTCCCGTTTTGTCATTAATCCGGGGCGATCCGGAAAACTGAGAAATACCTCATCGGCTAATCCTAAATGGGGCAAATTTTCTAAATTGGGAACTATGGAAGCGTCACGCCGTAAAATAACTACATTCAAGGGGGCAAACTGAGAAGATTTTACGGTTTCTAAGTCTAGACATTGACAACGTTCTTCTTTCCCTTCCAGATTTTCACAGACCCAAAATTGATAAGAATAAGGCAAATCAAGGGCAGTAATTAACTGCGCGATCGCGCTGGGCGTATTCTGAGGATCGGTGAGAATTCCAATTTTTTCATCTCCCCTTTGAATTGCTTTGACTAAGGCTTCTGTATTGCGTCCATGGGCACTAATTAACGTAGCATCTTGCCAGGGCAATTTGATGCGATTAAAGGCAATTTGCAAAGAAGATAAATGGGGATAAAAGGTTAATTGTTCAGCGGAAAAATGCTCTAATAATAAACGACCGAAACCAAAAAATAAAGGATCGCCGCTAGTTAAAACCACCACATTTTCTTGAGAGGTAAAAGCGGTTTTGATCTGCGCGATCGTCTCCTGTAAATTTCCTAATTGAATCTGTTTTCCCTGACAGTTGGAAAAATAACTTAATTGACGTTGACTGCCGACTAAAACCGTTGCATTTTCAACAATTTCCTGCACAGTTTCTGTTAATCCGGCTTGGCCATCTAACCCCACCCCCACCACCTTAATTTGCGATGCGTGACTCATGATATTTCTTGCGTTAATACCAATAATGCATTCATAATGGCCCCAGCAACCGCCGATCCCCCTTTGCGCCCATCAACTCGAATTTGGGGCACATCAGTCTGGGCAAGGGTTTGTTTTGACTCAATGACGGAGACAAATCCCACTGGGGCACCGACCACCAAACTCGGTTGCGCGATCCCATTTTTGATGCCATCACAAAGGGCTAACAAGGCAGTAGGGGCATTGCCAATCACGTAAATGCCTTGGGGGTAATTCTCTAAACAATGCAGCAATCCCGTTTCCGTGCGCGTCTTGCCTGGCGGAACTGTTCCCGCTTGTTCCAAGGCGCATACAATGGGATTATGACAAGTTTTATTCACCATTCCTTGCATTCCTTGTTTCACCATTCCCACATCAACAATGATGGGCGTTTGATGGTTTAAGGCATCAATGGCTTGTTCAATGGCGCGATCGCTAAAGTAAAACAGATCTAGAAATTCAAAGTCTGCAGTGGCATGGATCGCGCGGCGAACCACATGATATTGGGCAGTGGAATAAGAATGATCGCCCACTTCCCGATCAATAATGGCAAAACTTTCTTCAACAATTGGATGATTGAGGGGAATTTTTCCCATAACGTTAGTTATTGTTCGCCAAAGGTTACTGCCGGAAAATCAGCTTCGCGAGTAAAAGATGTCATATCGGAAAACTTGCGCAATTCCGCCCGATAGATCGTTAACAATTTCGGATCGGCTTCCAACCACTGATCGCTGATGGCAGTTAACGTACTGCAGACCTCATTTTGTTCCGACTCATCGAGAACTTTGCCAAAATAGCCTAAAGTCACATGGGCTAAGAAATGGTAATGTTGTTCTAACCCTAAGGACAATAACGATTTATTTTGATAAATAGCGCGGCGCAATTGAATCACTTGCTCATAAGAATTTTCATCTTTAGGCAATAATCCAACCACGATCGCGCGAGGGCGAATAATTAACCCCACTAATTGCCAGTGTAAGGGTTTAGCAATATATTTTTCTTGTTGATACTCGGCAAAACTTAACCCGATTTGATGCTTGAGTTGCTTTTCAAAATCCGGATTTTGATGGGCAACGGCTTGAAAATCATCTCCCCAAATCAAGTCTGCCAAAGTGACATGAAAACTGCTAGGAGGAACTGGCAAAATAAAATCTTGAGGCAGTTGACTTAATAGCCGTTTTTGCGTCTGGGCAAGGTGATGATAAAACCCTTCATTGGTGGGATCTTCTTCGTAGGGAGGCGTAATCACACTATATCCGGGAAAGGATTGTGCTTGCACCTTCCCCTGTTCATCCCGTTGAAACTTCGGGGATTCTTGAATATTTTTCAATTGCGTCGGATACAAGGCCGGTTGAGTTAACCGGGCTACTTGTTCCACATAAGTTTGATAAGCTTCGTCCAAGGCTAATCTTCTCCTGTTGAGCCTCCTCTGCCTAAAGGTAAGAGGATTCCCTTTTAGACTCTTGTCTAGATTTAGTTTAA
>JBDGQV010000156.1:0-9919 GCA_042218725.1 Halothece sp.
GGGAGTCTCCCCAAGCGTAGATTAACCTGTTCTCGTGCGCCCCACGATACAGCATCTAATCCATTGCTTGGTTTTTGCTGGTACGTTCTCTCGAACGCTAACGTTTTTAATGAGGTTTTTCGCGCCTCGGCCACTGCTATCATTTTACATCATTACAATCTAAGGTGCTTCCTGAAGGGGCTTTAGACCCTAATTTCTCTTGGTAAGTTACTTTAGCATTTAGCTAGAGAGTTGCGTGAGGTTAAAATAAAATAATGCAAAGACTCGGGATCATCATTGCTTTTTCTATCATTGCTATGGCAATCGTTTTCATGGCAGTGATCTCAATTCAAAACATTAATCCCATTGAACTTAAATTTTTGATTTTCCGTTCTTCGGTAGAAATTCCTTTAGGGGTGCTATTAGCGTTTAGCTTTAGCTTGGGATTAATTTTGGGAGCAATTATTCCCTTTGTCAAGCCATTGCAGCGACTATTTGCGGGTGGCGGGAATTAATGTTGACAAAATTAACCCTCGTTCAGTAAAAAAATCATGACTGCTCGGAGAAACCGCCGAAATTTTCGATATACTGTGGAATGGAAATTTGATTGGGAGGAATCATGGAAATCGGACAAAAAGTAAAAGTCTTTCGGTTGCGCGATCGCGTCTCTTCTGAGATTATGAATAAACTCGGAAAAGTGGGCACGATCCAAGATTATAAAATGACTGACGGCAGCGGTGTGGGAGCCGTTGTCGCGTTTGATGACAATACCACCAGCTGGTTCTTTGAAGATGAACTGAAAGCGGTTGAGCAACCCGTAACGAACTAATTGCCCATGATTTTAACGTTTCTCGGGAAAGGCGGCAGCGGTCGCAGTACCATCGCGATCGCGGCCGCGCGACGACTATCACAAGAAGGGAAACGAGTGCTTTTAGTCACTCAAGACCCCACAACAGATTTTTTGCTAGAAACCCCGCTGAGCACTGAACCCACCAGCATTGCCGCTCAATTTTGGGCGGTCAAATTGCAAGCCGCGGTCCTGTTAGAAGAAAGTTGGGAAGAGATCAAAAAGCTAGAGGCGGAATATCTCCGTTCCCCCCTTCTCAAAGAGGTTTATGGGCAAGAACTGTCGGTTTTGCCAGGAATGGATCAAGCCCTTGCCCTCAATGCCCTTCGCGAGTATTACGAAAGCGGGGAATATGATGTCATTGTTTTTGATGGCACTGGCGACTTAAATATGTTGCGGATGTTTGCCATTCCTGAACATCTCAGCTGGTACATTCGCCGTTTTCAAAACCTGTTCCTCAATTCTGATTTAGGGAAAGCCATTTCGCCATTTATCCAACCCATCAGCAGTGCCATTCTCAACGTCACTTGGACCGCAGAAGACTTAACCAATAACCGCAATGCCAATCAAGCGAACCAAATGCTGGAAAGAGGAAAAACAGCGTTGCGTGAAGGGAACGTTGCGGGGTATTTGGTCACAGATGACGATCCCTATGCCCTCAAAACTGCGAAATTTTTATGGGGCAGTGCCCAACAAAGCGGCTTAACCATTGCCGGTGTCTTACTCAACCAAGAAACCCAAGTGCGAGAGGTGGTGACTTCAGAATTTGCTCCCCTACCGGTGAGTGCTCTCCCTGCCATTAATCCGGGAGAATGGGAATCGCTGGGGAATGCCCTCCCTGACTTAGCAGGTGCTATTTCCCAAGCGCCGCCCACGGTGGAAATTGATCGAACTCAGCGCACGGTGAAAGTCTTTCTCCCTGGGTTTAGCAAGAAAGAAATTAAACTCACCCAACCGCAAACGCAACAAGAAATTACCATTGAGGCAGGAGATCAACGACGAAATATCGAACTGCCGCCGCCGTTGAAAGGCCAACCGGTAACGGGCGCAAAATTCTTAGAAGATGGTCATCTCTTAGTTTCCTTTTGATCAATAGTTTGGGGGATTTCTCGTTACCCTGAAAACAGATTACAAAATTTGAAGCGCTAGCCGCTAACTTCTATGTCTGAATCGAGCTCTTCTCAATCCCCGGAACAACAACAACAGGAACAACAAGAAAACCGCTCGGGAAAAACCCGTCAAATGCTCGGGATGAAAGGGGCTTCCACCGGTGAAACCTCTGTATGGAAAATTCGCATCCAACTGATGAAACCCATTACCTGGATTCCCCTAATTTGGGGAGTCATCTGTGGTGCGGCTTCGTCAGGAAACTTTCACTGGCAAGTGGAAGATATGGTGAAAGTTGTCACTTGTATGCTCCTTTCCGGTCCCTTGATGACGGGGTATACCCAAACCCTGAATGATTTTTACGATCGCGAAATTGATGCCATTAATGAACCCTATCGCCCGATTCCCTCGGGTGCTATTTCTGTACCGCAAGTCGTTGCCCAAATTCTTTTCTTATTGGGCGCAGGATTCGCGATCGCGTTTGCCTTAGATCAATGGGGCGGCAATGCTTATCCCAAAATTACCATTATTACTTTAGTGGGGACTTTCCTGGCCTTTATTTACTCGGCGCCGCCGCTTAAACTCAAGCAAAATGGTTGGTTTGGCAATTATGCCCTCGGCGCAAGTTATATTGCTCTTCCTTGGTGGGCCGGACATTCCTTATTTGGCGACCTCAATTGGACAATTATTATCCTTACCCTCATCTATAGCTTTGCCGGCTTAGGTATTGCTGTGGTGAATGACTTCAAGAGTGTGGAAGGCGATCGCGCTTTAGGATTAAAATCGCTTCCTGTCATGTTTGGCGTCGGCGGTGCAGCGTGGATTAGCGTCTTGATGATTGATTTATTTCAACTCGGCATTGCCGGCTATTTGATGAGCATTCAAGAAAATCTCTATGCCACGATTTTGATCCTGCTTGTCGTTCCCCAAATTACCTTCCAAGATATGTATTTCCTACGCTCACCCTTGGAAAATGATGTCAAATATCAAGCCAGCGCCCAGCCATTTCTGGTTTTAGGAATGCTAGTCACCGGATTGGCTCTGGGACATTCTGGAATCTAGATACGGCAAAAGAGGGACAAGGGGCTGGTTTGCCCTTTGTCTAGCACCACTGTTAGAGACGAATTTGCTTGATATCCCGTCGCGGATCTTCGGTCCGGTTTGCCCGAATTTTTTCATACAATTCGCGCTCAGCGGCACTGACATTTTTCGGGGCAGCAATTTGAACGCGGACCAACAAATCTCCTCTTTGACCTTTGGGTTTGGTCCATCCTTTACCTCGCAATCGCAAAGACTGGCCGGAACGGATACCGGCAGGAACTTTCACCGAAACTGTGCCATCCGGCGTCGGAACATCAATATTAGCCCCTAAAACAGCTTCATCAGGGGTAATCGGGACTTCACAAACTAAATTTTCGTCTTCAAACTGGAAGAAGGAATGGGGTTGCAGTTCCACCTTGAGATATAAATCTCCCCTTTGTTGACCATAAGGACTGGGTTTTCCTTTTCCGGGAACGCGAATGCGACTGCCCGATTTTGCCCCTCCCGGAATTCGGACATTAATCACTTCATTCCCTAAACTCAGACGTTTTTGTACCCCATGGAAGGCTTCACTAAAGGTCAGGCGAATTGTGGCTTCTGCATCGGTACCAACAGCGGCCGAACTGCCAACCCCGCTGCCAAAGTCGCTAAAGTCAGTGAAACCGCCTCCACCGGGAGAGGTTTGATATTTGTAACGAGTTCTTCCACCGCCAGTGGTGCTAAAGCGTCCTAAGAGTTCGTCGATAAATTCTTCAAAACTGCCATATTGGCTAAAGTCAAAGCCTCCCATGTCAGTGCCGAAGCCAGTGGTACGGGTACGGGCACCACCGCCTCGTTGTTGAAATTGATCGGCTTGTTGCCAATATTGACCAAATTGATCGTATTTTTTCCGTTTTTCTGGATCAGAAAGGACTTCGTAGGCTTCGTTAACTTCTTTGAAGCGGTTTTCAGCTTCTTTATCGTTCGGGTTGCGATCTGGGTGATACTTTAGCGCCAGTTTACGATAGGCTTTCTTAATATCGCTTGCACTGGCATTTTTGTCTACGCCAAGAATGGAATAATAATCCTTAAAGTCTGTTGTTGCCATAGCTTCCTCTATTTTTTTATGTGACTGCTACTGATAATTCCAAGGTGAGTCGGGTAATGAGCAAGTTATAAGAATGTGTCTTCTGCCGAGTTCCCCCTTAAAATAAGGCAAGTTTGGGGAAGCTTCGCTGAAAAAGGGGAACAGTGACCATGATTAATTCACAATTAGGGGGATTATCTCAGATATAGCCTAGCAAAGTCTGGAAGGGAGAGAAGTTCGGTTTTTGCTGTCTTGTCTAGTGGCAATTTCCCCCTTTTAACTATCGATGAAATTGATATTAAATTGAATTAACGTTTCTTTACATTTTGTTACATTAGAAACAGACTCATGGAAACGTTGATTTAGCTGCGGATGACCCTAGATATTTCCCGAAAACGAGACTGGTTGCGCGATCGCGCTCTGGAACTCCTTATTTACCCCAGTGTTTGGGTCGCTTTTGCCCTGGCATCACTTACTGCCTTTTCCCAGGCGATGATGGGCTTAGAAAGTGACTGGCGGCCAATTCTATTTGTTTTTTTAGTCGCCCTCATTCCCTATAATCTGGATCGTCTCTTTGATTCCTATATCCAGAAAAGTTCAGATGAGAAAGCACAAACCTATTTTCGCTCTAACTTCAGTCTTTTTGCCTTGCTAGGCGTTGCGATTTGGGGGGTAGCGACCTTGCTATGGTTTGCCCCGATGACAGTCCGTTATGTCAGCCTAGCTGTGGTATTTCCCTTGGTTTATGGGGCACCGATTTTTCCCATTCCCAGACAAAACCAGCGGCAATGGTATCGACTCAAAGATATTCCCGGTTCTAAGGCTTGGATTGTTTGTGCCATTATTACTTATGCCGCGATCGCGCTTCCCCTGGCTTATGCCCAAGCGCCATTTGATCAAAGGGCAGCCCTCACCACTTGTTTTATTTTTGCGTTTGAAGGCGCCAATGCCAACCTGTTTGATATTCGGGATTTAGACTCGGATGCCAAAAAAGGAGTATTAACCTTACCGCGAATGGTGGGAATTGAAGGAACTCGCTTTATTCTTGGTTTGATGAATCTTTTAATGCTAGGAATAATTGCGGGTTATGGGAAAACAGCGATCGTTCCCTTTTATCCGGAAATTTTCAGCGCTGCCATACTAACCTTGCTGTTAATTTGGATCGTTGATGAGAATACACCACGCTTATTTTATGATTTAATAATCGACGGATTGCTATTGGTTCCGGCAATCATTTATTTTTCAAGAGTGCTTTTGTTTTAAATAATGGTTAACAGAGGCGCGATCGCGCGGTGGTTTAAGTGAGAGCCAAAACTCACAGAAATAGTATTAGTAAATTAATCAATTGATCGTCGCAATAGGTTTCCATCATGAAAGATATTAACGTCACCATAAATAACCAAACTTACTATGGCCGTTATGAAGTAAATGATGATGTTATGACTGTCTATTTTGAATACGGTAACAATAGTAAATCAGAATCTATCGGTTCAGCACAAGAAGTAGCACTTGCTAAAGTATTGCTCACGGAAATGGTAATGGATTTGCTCAAAAATTAAATCATCAACGACCTAATAAAAAAGAAAGCCTATAAGAAAGGATTGCAATTCGTTGCAAGCTATAACAAATTAATTTATGAAAAGGCAAAATTCGGTAAGTGTACGATGATTGAAATAATTAGAAATCGAATAAAAAATTACATAAAAGGCCGGAGTTTTAATCCGGCAACTTACCATTAATACCAAATCAGACTGAGGTTATTTGAATAATTGAACTCAGCCGGGTGAAGTTATTTTGACAAAATCAATTACATTTTCATTGCAATACATTCCATTTCAACCAAAGCCCCTTTTGGCAAGCCTGAGACTTCAATGCAAGCCCGTGCTGGGGCAGTTTTGGGATCGAAATAACTTCCATAAACTTCATTAACTGTACTGAAATTACTCAAATCAGTAACATAAATGGTGGTTTTGACCACATTTTCCCAGCCAACATTTGCCGCGTTCAAAATGGCTTCTAAATTTGCCATAACTTGTTTCGTTTGTGCGACAATATCTCCTTCTCCCACCAAAGAACCGGTGTTGGCATCGAGGGCGACTTGCCCAGAAACAAATACTAATTCACCGCTAGCGATAATGCCTTGATTATAGGGGCCAACTGGCGCGGCCGCTTGTTCTGTTTTAATGACTCGCTTATTGCTCATTGTTAGAAATAATGCTTAATCCAGGTCTATTATTTCATGAATCAGGGTAAACTAAAGGATGGTGTCAAGATACTACTGAAATTGAGGCGCGATCTTTAAGGTGTCTGAAAAATTCAGTAATGATTAATGATTTATTTTTGAGGTGAGGAGTTCTTGTGGTTGCGATTCCAATTTTAACCAGTTCTATTCCTGATTTAGATATTGCTGTCAATAGCGAGGATACCAAGCTTAATTTATTTCACTATTTTGATGATCCGTTTACTTCGGGATTAGTCGCCCGTTTTGATTTATTTAATCCCAATAATACGTTTCCTAACGAGGGAGTCAGCGAGGTTTTACTGTTTGATCAAGCAGATGAAGGGGCACCTTTAACCGTTGAGAATTTCCAAAACTATGTTGAAGACGGAGATTATGTCAACTCGATTGTCAATCGTTTAGTTCCTGATTTTGTCGTGCAAGGTGGGGGATTTTCCATTGAAGAATTTCCCAATATTGAGTCAGTTCCAACGGATGATCCGGTACAAAATGAATTTAGTGCTGATCGATCTAATGTAGAAAACACGATCGCGATGGCAAAATTGGGAGGCGATCCGGATAGTGCCACCAGTCAATGGTTTTTTAATTTAGCAGATAACTCGGAAAATCTCGATAATCAAAATGGCGGCTTTACTGTTTTTGGAGAACTCTTATCGGAAACGGATACGGAGACAGTTGATGCCATTGCCCAGCTACCCACGTTTAATTTAAGTCAACAGTTAGGCGGTGCTTTTAGCAGTATTCCTTTCGATGTGGAAGATGCTAACAACCCATCTATTGAAAGTGTTGAAGACCTTGTTCGTTACGAAAGCATTACCATTTCCCAACAGCCAGAACTTACTTTTACAGTTGCCAATAACTCGAATCCAGAATTAGTGGAAGCAACCATTGAAGGGGAAGAATTAAGCTTAGACTATCTAGAAAATCAAACCGGGGAGGCAGAGATTGTCATCCAAGCGACGAATTTAGTCGGAGAAACG
Organism: Halothece sp.; assembly: GCA_042218725.1. Lineage (GTDB taxonomy): Bacteria > Cyanobacteriota > Cyanobacteriia > Cyanobacteriales > Rubidibacteraceae > Halothece. The sequence continues at coordinate 7,260 of JBDGQV010000156.1, forward strand.
GTAGAAGAGACATTTTCTGTAACCGTAGAACAAGCACTACCCCCAACACCAGAATCGGAATTAGTTTTTGGTTCTCCTGTAGATGACAATTTAGAAGCCACAGAAACAGAGACTCAAAATATTACGTTTGCTGGAACAGGAGAAGATACGGTTAATAATAGCAACTCGCAACAAAGTTCTCATCGTCTCTATGGGGGTGCAGAAGATGATAATTTAATGGTTGGCGGGCGCGATCGCGCTTTTGGCGGCGATGGCAACGATAATATTGACGCATCGTTAGGCCAGGGAAACAATCGTCTCTATGGGGGCGCAGGAGATGATAATTTAACGGTTGGCAACAACGATCGCGCTTTTGGCGGCGATGGCAACGATACCCTGTCTTTTACCACAGGAGGGGGGAATATATTATTTGGCGGTGCCGGAGAAGATAATTTTGTCATTAATCCCCCTGATGCGCCAAACAGCTTAAACACAATTCATGATTTCGGTGATGGCGAAGATCAAATTACTTTCACCGGCTTTCCTGACCCTGACTTTAACAGTCTCAGAATTACTCCTGCCACTGATGGTGAAGCAACTCTTATTGGTTTAGAAAATGCTTTAGTGCGCTTGGACGGAATTATCCCTGATACTCTCACCGAAGCAGATTTCAACTTTACAACTTAGGCTTAAGGAAGTTCTGTGTTTTTCCCCCTTTTTCTACACAAAGGGGGAACACTTTCTTATTTTTGGAGTTTCCACATCAAACTAGAAACAAAATTCGTGCCAATATGCGCCACAATCGGAATTAATAAATTACCGGTAACAATGGTAATGGTGCCTAAAATTAACCCGACCACGGTTGCCCATAAACCATAGGGCCATTGCTGGGCGCCGCCGAGGTGAAGTACCCCAAATAAAACACTTGATACCAACACAGCAATCCAACCTGAACCCAAAGCAGGAATCATGACCCCACGAAACAAGAGTTCCTCGCTTAATCCAGGCAACAGTCCTAACCACAGGGTATCAGGAACCGCTAACGGCTTGAGCACTAATTCTAAATAATATTGGGCACTCTGCCGATAGGCGGGCCAAATTTTATAAATGCCGCTGCTGGCTAAAATAATTAATCCTGCTATCCCTAAACCAAGTAAAAATGCTTCTAAACTAAACGAAATGGGGAACAAGGCCACTGATCCTAAATATTGCCAACCTTTAGCAATAATTAATAAAACAATGGCAGTAATCCCCATAATGGTTAAAACTTGGGGACGGGTTAAGGGTTCAAATTCAAAATTGTTAGGATTAGTCACGATAATTTCTGATTAATTCAGACGACATAAAGACGAACCAGACACACGCAACGCCTCAGGATTAATCCCGCTGCGCTGTGCAATTAATCCCCCTAAGGCCTCTAAATATGACTTGACCCGAATGGGTTTGATGCCAAGAGATTCCGGGGGGACTTCCATTGTAGTTTGATTCTCTTCTACGGCAATAATTTGCGCTTGCGATTGACTCAAACTGAGAAGGGCACTGCTGCCGCAAGCATCAGCGGGAATTACTACAGCATCCACATCTTCTACCGTGATATCTGAGGGGTGATGGGCTTGCGTTACCAATTGGGGGGCGCGAGATAACCCCACCAAGACACAAGGCAGGAAAGTATAGCCCAATTCTTCAGCGGCCGCGCGAGGAGAGACATTGGGATCTGCCGGAAGTGGCGTTAACGCTGGGGCATGGGCACAAGGGATTTGAAATTCCCGAACAATCAGATGGGAAATAATAGCTTCTGCGCCTGCTAGGGCATCCACCCCTTTTCCTTGGCGATAGTTGGCGAGAGCTTCTGATTCTAGATTATCAGGAAAACGTGCCACGACCGCGATCGCGCTTGCCTTGCCTTTTTCAATTAAAACGTCTGCCGCCCGCAATAAACTATCGGGATGGCCAATGGTGCCCCAACTTGCCCCAGAATTAGCAGTTCGCAGTTGCACTGCTAAGGGGGTATCGGTAACGACATAATCGCTAACCGATACGCCCAGCGTGGTTTTTACTGCTTCTGCTGCTTGCAAATGGCGCAACTGTAAATCTGATTCTATCCCCTGGTCTAAAATTAAGCCGACCCGGTTTTGATAGACTGGACGCAATCCCCACTTGCCGGCAGCAAACTGATCTAAGCCATAGCCCTCCACATAATACAGATTGGGCAATGACCAATACAACTGCGCCCCATTGACAACATTGGGATGGGTAATCACCCGATCGCTGATCTGCGCGATCGCGCGTGCAACGGGTAAGGCATCCCCCGCATAGCCGCCGATACTTGCCCCAATGCCGGTGGGAACCATTAAAACAACAGTAAAGGGACGTTGCAACACTATTTTTGCGTCACAATCGCTTCCAGTTGTGCTTTTTGTTTTTGTGAATCAACTTTGGTAATTGCCCAGCGCAGGGGTTTTCCCCGTTTAGCGAGTTCAGCTTCAATTTCTTGTTGGAGAGTCACTGGGGTTTCACTCAGATTAATTTCCGCTTCAATAAAATGCGTTGTCATGGTTGGTTTTAAGTTAAATCTATATGAATTTTAGGGTTGATTGCCTCTATTATGTTTAAAACTTACCACGAGCAGGAGGTAGCGCGATCGCGTGTCTGTAATATAAGACTTCTAATTCAGCAATGCC
>JBDGQV010000157.1:0-7187 GCA_042218725.1 Halothece sp.
AAGAGCCGATCTTCGGTACTGGCGACTAATTCGTCACTGCCTTCACCAGCATAGATGCGGTTATTCCCCTCTCCTTGGGAGGCAAAGATTTGGTCATTTCCGGCACCGGTAAAGAGAACATTGTTGTCGCCTTCAAAATCGATGGTTGCCTCTAGGGTATCTGCCTCTGTGCTGCCAAAGACAGGGCCTCCTGCTTCAGGTTCAGGTTCTTCTGGTTGATCGGCAACATTAACGTTGTAAACCGTGGTGCTGCCGCTAATTTCATTGCCAACCGCAACTAACGGCTCACCATTGGGACTATCCTCAGCCGAGATAAAGGTAATCCCTTCCGGTCCTAAATCGCCAGCCGCCGGATTGGGACTGCCATCCTCGGATTGAACCGGAATCAGATTTCCCTGATCATCGACAAAGTTGCGATTATTGACATACTGCACGAACTGGGGATTACTGGGATTGGAAAGGTTATACACCATAATGCCGCCAACCCGCTCTAGGCCAATGAAGGCGTAGGGCGTGCCATCAATTCTGCCAGTTGTTACGGCTTCCGGTTCGGGTCCTTTATCGTCGCTGCGGGAGTCAGGAGCGTTTTCCTCGTTATCGTTGTTAAATGCCGCTTCGGGTAAGATTCCTTGCTCAATTTGGTCCGCAATAATCTGCTCAAAGTCATCGGCACTATCGAATACCAATTCACCCGACTCATTCCAGACTGAGAAGGAGCGGCCGCCGAAGTTTTGCAGTTGTTCGATTAAACCATCGCCGTCAGTATCGCCGGTAGCATTAGTAAAGTCGAGTTCTCCCAATCGTTCCGGTGCTAGCAGATCATTAATGGTTTCTTCTGAGGAAACTTGCGTGCTGCCAACATCAGCTTTGTCATCGTCATTGAGGTCTAGACGATTATTATTGAGCAGGTCTTGCAGACCCACTTCTTCAACAAAACCGGGATTCCCTTCAAATTCTCTTGCATCTCCTTCGTTGGCAGTTATAATGAAGGTTTGTCCATCGACGGTAAAGTTGTCAATGGCATCCGGTTGAAACAGTCCCATCGAAGGAATGGTTTGGAAGTTGATGCCGCCGTCTTCATCGCTGGGATCCAGCTGATTTCGGGAGTTACTGTGGTCTTTGACGCCAAGGGGAAGAATGTCGGCCACTTCACCGGCATTGAGATCCACTTTGGCTAAGGCATTGTTTTCCTGGAGAGAGACATAAGCCGTATTGTTGTCAGGGGTAACCGTAACAAATTCCGGTTCTAAATCCTGGGCAACGGTAGCCGTCTCGTTATCATCCCCTGGGCTGGGTCCAAAAATCCGTACGCCTTGGTCGATGAGTTCTTGTTTTTGGTCATTAAACTGGGTAAAGCCAGCGTTGGCAACATTATCGATACTGAGGTTTTCTGCCCCGCCAGAAATATCAATAATGCTGACAGAGCCTTTGGGATCAATGGTGTAGTCGGAATTGGGCTCTCCTTCGTTAGCGGTGATGACTTTCGTTCCATCCGGGCTAAAAGCCACTTTATCAGGGAGAACGCCAACCTCGGCACTACCGAGTTGATTGCCGTCGGTGTCAAAAAAGACCACTTTTCCCTTAGCGTCGATTTCGCCGGCTTCAATGGCAACAGCAACAATGCCGTTTTTGACAGCAACACTGTTTGCCCCATCGCCAAATTGGCTAGCATCAATTTGATTCACCCGAGTGGGATTGTTGGGATTGCTGACATCGAGAATATCAACGGTAGTTGCGTTAGAGTTGACAACAAATAAGCGTTGGGTTTCAGGGTCGTAGTCAACAATTTCGGCTGCGCCTTCATTGAAAACACCGGTAGTAAATCTCCCAGCTACAGAAAGTTGTAATTCATTGGAAGGTTGGGGAGCTGTCATATTATTATCACTAGAAAGGTTCAGGCTTGCTAAGAGCGGTTCGTGGTCACTGGCTTGATCTGCAAATTCGTTATTGGTATGAACAATATCCAACTGCGCTTGTTGTGCTAGATTGTTACTTACCAAAATGTGATCCAGTTGTTGGGAATTGCCTTGGAAGATAAAGCTGTAACGTTCACCTTCGGGAATCTTGGTATCAATAAGGTTGGTTAAACTAGATTCTAAGGTTTCTACTGGCTTAACAAATTCGAATTCGTTTAAGTCGCCTAAGGCAATAATATTGTCGGCATTGAGGTTATCAACGAACTGTTTAACTGCTTCGGCTTGATCGATTCGTTCGTTAAAGCTGCCGTTAACGAAGCGCTCCTCTGGGGCTAAACTATTCAGCACATCTTGAGGAAGGTCTTTTTGCGCGCCGTTTTGCAGTTCCTCAAAGGGTTGGTCTTGTCCTAAGATGGCACTGCTGCCTCCCTTGGAAGAGAAGTGGTTATTGATAACTGTCACTTCTTCCCCATTAAATTCAAAGGTGGCGCTAAGGGGAATGCGACTGCCAAAGAAGGGATTATCCGGATTTTCTGCTTGATCCTGAGGATCCGTTAACGGTTCCACTGAGCCTTCCACTAAGTTGACCCGTTCCGGATTATATAGGAAAGCGTTACGAATATTGCCGCCCGGTTGCCCGCCGGTAGGACGAACGATTTCACCCTGTTCGTTTTCAAAGGCAGGAACAATGCCTGGTGTATCAATAAATTTGTAGCTAGGACCGCCCGCTGCTTCAATGCGATCCACTAAAAGTTGCAGCGTTTCATCGGCTGCGCTAACGTTGCTGATTTCTGCCCCATCGTTGTCTTGAATTTCTTGTAAACCGATGATGTCGGGGGTATTGAGATTATTGACAATCTGATTCGCGATCGCGTCGAAGCGGCCATTGCCCACATCATCATCGACTTCTCCTTGATCTTGATTGGCAACATTCTCGACATTTTCGACTTTAGGATCAAGGTTCAAGACATTGAAGCTAGCGAGGCTTAAATTCTCCCCGCCAGCTTGGATGGTACTGGTTTCCGGTTGAATATTGCTAGAAGTTGCAGTAAACGGTGTGGTGGGTTGAATCTGGAAGTTGCCGAAGTCATAGGAAACAACACCGGTAACATCTCCTAATTGTGCCCCAACATTGACTTGGGGAAAGTTGAAATTGTCGGGCAAGAATTCCTGCTTAAAGTCAATTTGAACTTTTTCTGGATTGAAATCATCTTCACTGATGTTTAAGGTGCCGCGATCGCTGATTCCAGTTGCATTCTCGCCGTTATCGACAACCGTAAAAATTTCTCCGAAGCGGTTAGTGGGACCGACAGCTTGGGCATCTTGCGCCGTTACCAGCATTCCCTCGACTGACTCAAAGAAGTCAATTCCTGCTTGGCTGGGATTAAACTGACTAAAGTCATCATCATCAATGTTTTCGCTAGGCGGAATACGCCCCCCTTGCCCAATTGTTACCGGGGTTGGCACTTCATTGCCGCTGCTAAGCACTTCCACATTATCAGGGAAAGCGATTTGGGTTTGGGTTAAGTTGCGAGCCTCTTGCGGACCCGGTTGAAATTCACTAACTTCACCGGTGACATTGACTTTATCCCCAACGTTAACACTAGGTTCGGTATCTCCAGTAAAGATAAAAAGTCCTTCAGAGGTGCTAGAATCACCATCTCCCTCAGGGTCTTGGATATAAAAACCGTTACCTTGAACTGCTGTTACAATTCCACCTTCGGCAGTTATTGTTTCACCTACCAAGGGAGAGGTATGTCCAGCCCCTTGAATTTCAGCAATTGTTGCCATGTCTTACTCCTCGTTTAAAAATTTCAGATACCTGAGAAAAAAACTGCTTAATCATATAGATCATTTATTAATTTTTTTCTCACTCCTTGATTTTTTTAGTTGTAGTTAATTGGCAAAAAATATTATTTTTGCCTTCCCATGAGTAAGATTATCACAAAAAAATAAAAATATTTATGCTTGAAAATTAAGGAGTAGTTAGAAAAAAGTTAAGTCTTATTTAAGAAAAGTTTATAATTAAAAAAATGTCACTAAAAACGATTATTGTTTTATTTTTATTAATCAGCGGAATTGGATTTCGTTTCGTCAATTTAGACGGTAAATTTGACTGGTGCGATGAGGTTTTTACCTCCCTTCGCACCGCCGGTTATCCCCAAAAAAAAGTCATTAAAAAGTTATTTAGAGGTAAGGTGATTACTCGTTCTGATTTATTGGAATATCAAACTTAATCGCCACAAACAACCTATTAGGAAACAGTAAATGCCCTAAAAACTCATCCTGAAAATCCGCTACTGTATTATATGTTCGTCCGTTTATGGCAAGACTGGTTTGGCAGTTCTGTTAGTACAACTCATATAATCACAAAGACACGGAGGACACAAAGGGTTTAAGGGATAGATCCTTAATTGATAGAAATAGTAGGAATGAGCAAGATAGCTTGATTTAAAAACAAGTGCCGGAATAAAGATCCGACACTGAATTGTGTACCAAACTCTGAAATACTAAGAAAGTTGATCAGCTTCTAATTTAGACAGCTGTTCATGCCAATTGTCAGAAGTATTCCCCTGAGATGTTTTAGTGACTTCAAAGGTTTTATTGACTGCTTCTGGGTTTTTCAAGAGGTCGAAACATAAACTGGCAACTGTGTCACGGCTGACTTGCCCTTTCAAGTTATCCCCTTGTTCAAAATATAATCCTTCCGTTTCTGTGTCTTCTGTTAAAGCACAAGGACGAATAATGGTGTAGCGTAAACCGCTTTCCCGAATACTATTTTCTCCGGCTAATTTCCAATCTAAAATGTTTCCAAGCTGCTCATTCATTTGCACTGCTGGCGGTTGTTCACTGACATCAATATCCGAACGTCCTGGGCGAGTGACCCCTGCTGAACTAATCATAATAAATTGTGGTGTTTTTTGCCCGCCATAGGCTTGAATTTGTTCAACTTCTAAACGAAATTGTCCGGGTTGAAAATAAGGATTCAATTGTTTGTCATATTCAAATTTACTTAACATTAATTGCATGGAATTGATATGACTTTTGTTGAATGGCTCAGCATCTTCTACGGTTTTTGCCCGAAAGACTGGAACTAATTCGGAAAATGGAACATAAACATCTAACCAAGTATCTTTTTGGGTATCAAAAGAATAGGCATAGCCAATGCCATCCCAGCGACTATCACAACGGAGAAAGAATTTATAACGATTGCCATCTCCTTTTACTCGTAAATAAATTCCTTCATATTCAGATAAGTCCAAATGGGGTTCAAAATTGCGAGTGCGAACTGAGACAAATCCGCCATTGTTTTCTGTGGAAACATTACCGGAAAAAACAGCTTTTTGACCTTCTAAATAAAGCCCGCTGGCACTAACGCCTCCCATGACAACATCGTCTAAGGCACCCCAAATGGCTTTTACTTCCTCGGTGGCTTTGGTAAAGTCAAAAATGGGCAAATAAGAGGTATCTTGAATATAGTCAGACGCTAATTGGACTAAATTTTTAATCCCTTTATATTCCACGGCTTCTGGGGTTGATTCTGCCACTTCCGGTTCGTAAAATTTCACGCCCTGATAATATTTGTCTCGGTTGGGGGTGTCTCCTTCGACGGGTTGAATCCGAGTGCCGGTGCAGCAAATAATTGCGGTTACATTCTCCATTAAATCCGGTTTGAGACTGTCAGGAATGGTAATATCTCCTTCGTAAAAGTCGAGGTTATCCCCTAAAATGGAACGAGCGCGCTCAATACTTCTCACCAAAGCGCGAACGGGATAGTTTTGCTGTTGTAGTTGTTTGACAACTCGCTTGCCAACGCCGCCGGTTGCTCCTGCCACTAAAATGGTTCCAGTACTGGGTAAAAAAGAGGGGTTGCTCAGGCGTTGATTTCCTAAAATCATTTGTTTAACTCCAGGAATGTTGTTCAAAAATGGAATTACATCAAAGTAGCTTAAAGTTTTGAGAAAACGACTGATTTCCCAGGATTTTTTTTGAGTCATTGCCTTGGTAATTCTCCCTGTTTTTGATAAAATTAACTCATATAGCGTGTTTTAGTCGGTTAAGGAACTAAGGATTCTGGCAATTGCGATTGGTTATTCCTGATTCATGATGGGAAAAGAACCCGTAATCCAGGAGTCACAAAGATCAAAATGTCCCTCATTCGTTGGAAAATTGCTATCTTTAGCCAGCCTTAAGGCTTTCTCATTCCGCCGGCGCAATGGTTCTCTAACATTACTGTAACGAATATGGCAGAAAACTTAACTGAAACCTCCGAGATGAAATATGGAGAACGGGAAATTGCCGAGGGAGAACTGATTACCTTTCCCAACCCTCGTCCGGGACGGCGTTATCAAGTCAATATTACCCTTCCTGAGTTTACGTGCAAGTGTCCGTTTTCCGGCTATCCTGATTTCGCTACGATTAAGATTACTTATACGCCTGATGAGTCAGTGGTCGAGTTGAAAGCCATTAAACTCTATATTAACAGCTATCGCGATCGCTATATTTCCCATGAAGAGGCAGTTAACCAAATTTTAGACGATTTTGTTGCGGCCTGTAATCCCCTAGAAGTAACGGTAACAGGGGATTTTTCTCCAAGAGGCAATGTGCATACAGTAATTGAAGTGCATCATGAGCAACCTCGCGTGTGATTCCTCTTCCAATAATTTTCCTTTTCAAGAGAGAGGTCTTTCCAAGATCTGATTGTCTATAATAAAATAAGTCTCAGCTAAATTGTGATTTTTGTCATAAAATATAGTTTGAGTAGAGGAATCTCGCGATCGCGCCATCATTAGAGAAGAGGATTGGCTTCCCAATGCCGATCCAATACTACGTATTTTCTCTTAATTTATAACGTTGTATCGCCAGCAAGTGCCTTATATTTTTTCGCTGTTAGGAAGATCTTGAAGTCAGCGTCATCTATAAGGAATATGAGGGAATATTAAAGATCAATTGCGCTGAAAGAGGTAATTTTTTTCTTCTTATAAATAGTATTTATACTTAAAGATAAGGCCTTTGTATCAAACATTTAGTCTGCTCGACACTACCATGAATACCGACAGTAATCTGGTCAATTCCGATCCAGGCAATTCAGCAATAATACGCAATTTTGTACGCGTTTCTCCGAATACAAAAGTAACAGATTTGATCGGAGCACTGTGTCAGACGCAACTTGATAATTCTACCAGAAAAGTAGGCCAAAAAAGTCCGCATTGGCCTATCAAAAAATGCTCAAGCTGTGCCTTAGTCATGGAAAATGAGCAACTCGTTGGG
>JBDGQV010000158.1:0-1368 GCA_042218725.1 Halothece sp.
AGCGCGATCGCGCATCGACTATCGATCATTTTTTAGGTTTTATATCAGGTAGCAAAATTGCTTGAAATCACTTACAATCAACAAATAGTGTTGTTCACCATCTAACTGATTATGAGTAATTCTCGATCATTGAACTATAATCATCTACTCAACAAGCTAAAAAAATATGGTCAGAACCATTTTAGCGGCCGTTTAACGATTAAAGTTCAGAAAATTCCCTCTTGGTATATCTATTTCAATACCGGTTCCATTGTTTGGGCTGCTGGTGGGGTTCATCCCGTTCGACGATGGCTGAGACAACTGCAAAAAAGTGGTTGCCAAATCACAGTTCCTGAAGGCATGACAAAAGAAACCTTACTTTCCTGTGGTTATGAATGTTGGGATTATTATGCTCTTGCTAGTTTAAAGCAACAGAACTATCTTAGCTCACAACAGGTACTATCAATTATTGAGGGAACCGTTACAGAAGTCTTATTTGATGTGATTCAAAACTTGACCCAGATTTTGCCCGAGCAAGTTGATCAAATTGCAATGTTGCGGAAGCAGGATCTCCAGCCTTGCCCCACAAATTTGTTATTAGAGGATCGGATTTGGGATCTGGAATCAACAAAACAATCCGTTGTACTAAGTTGGCGAAGCTGGAATTTTCTTGATTTCAGTAATTATTCCCCGAATCTGGGGGTTACTGTCAATCAACAACCATTGAACGATCACCGGGAGGATAGTGTCATCCAATTTTTGTATCAAATCCAACAGAATCAACCCACTTTACGTGATCTTGCAGTACAAAATAACAAAAATCTTTTTTATTTTTTACAAACGATTAAAGATTACTACCATCAAAATCTAATTCGATTCAAGTTAGTTCCTGATTTATGGCAAGATGCTTATCAGGCCCAGCAAAAAGTTGACTCCAGCGTCGGGGAACCAACAGGTGCACTTGTTAAGGATAACGATAAAGAAGTTTCTGGAGAACACTATGATGCATCGTCACTAGGCACAAGATCCTCCAAAGTCTCACCACCATCTGAACAGGGGTCGAAAGTCAATGTCATGGAAACATTGGTTGCTGAAGAAGTAGCACGACAAACCAAGACATTACATCCTAGAACTAAAAATGATCTTAACCAATTAGATATTATTACTTATGCATTAAATCGACTGCCTCCTTTGTATGCTTCTAGCCAAGAAGGAATTGCCTATCAAACTCAAGAAGCTAAACAGAATCATTTACTAGCGATTCAAAGAGAAGTCGAACGGGCAATTAAAACTGTGCGACGTCAGCCCAATCCTCGTAGTAAAACTCGCATCACCTCTAGCAATCAGGTAGAAGCTTAGCTCAATTTTGATTTAAGACATAGATTAATA
>JBDGQV010000159.1:0-17957 GCA_042218725.1 Halothece sp.
AAATTATCAATTTTGTTCAGGTTTTAATATGACTGAGATCAGATATAAATTGAATCAATTAATGCCAGTCTACGTATTAATATTGGATTATTTCTGATTTATTTTTCATTTTCGTTATTAAATCAGTGATTTTTCTGAAAAAAAGCATTTTTACTTGGTTGTGGATAACCATACTCAAGCTACTTTAATCAAGTAGCTCAATCATTGACTAAATTAAAATCAATACTAACTATTGATAGTATCACATCAAAATAGTTTTCTAGGGAAAACTTCATGTAAATTACTGATATTCATAACACTAAAATTTTGAGCTTCTGGTGGTTGATTTATTCTTGCAAAAGATATAGTAAGTTAGGATTTAAATGAATTAACTATTATAGTACAAAGCCACTTAGGTGTTAACTTAAATTACATCTAAACATTTAATTAATGCGATCGCGCCCTGAAATTTAGTCAAATCCGGTATCAATCCCTTTTTCAAATCACTTCCTGGTTTGATGTTAAGGGATGGCAGAAGTTGTAAAAAACAAAAATCAACGAAATTTCTGGGCTAGTTCAAGTATAAAAAGAAACATTTCAGTCCTAAACATTATCTCGTAAATAACCATAGAAAAATACTCTTAGAAATCAAATGTTTTCTGTTATATATTTCCTTTCAAGTGCTAGTTTAACGAGAAGATTGCACGTGATCAATATAGGTGCGAAAACGTTCCAAATCTGCTTGTAGCGTTGATTCGACAACTTGCCCTAAAAATAAGCTATCCATAATTTGCCCGAGAACTCCCGGAATGGAATAGGCAACCGATAAGCGAACAATACTGCTCGTTTTCCGATCATAAAACCGCACAGCCCCTTTATTGGGTAATCCATCTACGGATTCCCACTGAATAATTTGCTGGGGAACTAAGTTGGTAATGCGGGATAACCAGCTAAACTCCCACCCTCCGGTAGCGAGTTTCCAACGGGATAAATCAGGATTATCGGCTAAAACTTCCACCGAATCAATCCATTTCATCCACTTGGGCATTTGTTCTAAATCTGACCATAAATCCCAGACCAGATCAATGGGGGCGTTGACTTCGATTTCGACACTGTGTTCTAGCCAGTTAGACATTAAAATTTACCAAAGCTTACTGATCAACGTCGGAAAGATTGAGAGGGGAGGGAGATGGAAAAAAATATCTTTAATAAAATTGACCCGATGACCTTAGTTCCCAACTGGCATTGGCTGAGACAGGGTTTCTAAAATGGTTTTGGCTGCTCGTTCTCCCGAAATCGTTGCCCCTTCCATGCTGTCGATATAATCTTGTTGGGTATAACTGCCAGCAAGGAAAAAATTGCTCACTGGCGTTTTTTGATTCGGGCGATAGACATCCATCCCTGGGGCTTCTCGGTAAAGAGATTGAGCCAGCTTAACCACACTATACCAGGTCATGTTCAGTTCTCGGGAAGAGGGGAATAATTGTTGAACTTGGGAAAGAACATGTTGCGCGATCGCGCTGTTGCTTTCTTTAATAAAGGGATCCCCTGGGGTCAACACTAACTGCAACAATGATCCTTCTCCTTTCCGATAATAATCGGCCGGGCTCGTGAGGGCCAAATCAGCAAAACAGGAAAAATCAGCATCGGGAGTATAAAGTAAGTTATCGATCCCGGTTGCTTGTTGCAACTGTTGGCGTTTTTCCGGGTCTTGCAATTCGGTCACCCAGCCATCAAATCGCAACTGAACCGTTGCCACGGGCACGGCATCTAACTGGTAAATGTTATCAAAGGTTGGCCATTGACGCCAGGCTTGGGGAAGCAATCGTTTAATTCCGGGCACATCACAGGCAGCGACATAAGCATCGGCAGTAATGGTTTCTGTCTGTTCCCCGTTGGCAATCACCAATCCTGTCACCGCCGTTTCCCCGTTTTTTTCTTCGTAGAGAACGTCTTTCACGCGACGACGGGTATAGATTTTCGCCCCTCGCGCTTCCAGATAATTAATAATGGGTTGATGAAGATATTCTTGAGGAGATCCTTCTAGCATCCGCAATACTGAGGCTTCGCTGCGCGCCGCAAATAACTGGAAAATCGTTAACATACAGCGGGCAGAGATGTTTTCCGTGTCGATGAACCCTAAGGCATAAGCAATGGGGTTCCACATCCGTTGGAGACTGCCATTGTTCCCGCCATGTTGGCGAAACCAGTCGGCAAAACTGATTTTATCTAAATTCCGGATGGTTTTCATGGCACCATCCAAATCCACTAATCCTCTCACAATGGGGCTAGTGCCCAACGCAAAGGAATTCGCCACTTTGTCAATCGCTGACAGTTGCGAGGTAGTAAAAAATGCTTTTAAGCCGTTGAAGGGGGCACCGGTGAGAAACCGAAAATCCAGTTCTCCCACTCTGCCGCCTTGATTAATAAAGGTATGGGTGTGTTCTTTGCGGCGTAAATTCGCGATCGCGCCCACTTTCTCCATTAATTGGAACAAGTGATAATAACAACCAAAAAAAACATGCAATCCCATTTCCACATGATTGCCGTCTTTATCCACCCAACTGCCGACTTTCCCGCCAACAAAGGGACGAGATTCATAAATTTCCACTTCCCAACCGGCATCTGCTAAATTCACAGCAGTGGAGAGTCCTGCTAAACCCGCACCAACAATTACAACTCGCATTCAGCTTGATTATCCTTCTCTAGCGTTTCCTATTGTAAAAAAGTATGTTGAATTTGTTATCTGTTACTCATTATTTGTTATTGTATCTTGGTTATTGGTCACGGGTTACGGATCAATGATCACTATTTATGAGTTATACACCGCCACTGGCCCGCTTAATCGAACGGTTGCAAGGGTTGCCGGGAGTCGGGCCAAAAACCGCTCAACGTCTTGCTTTTCATATTCTCAAGCGACCGGAAAAAGAAATTGAAGCCCTTGCCAATGCCCTTATTGAAGCCAAAAAACAAATTGGGTTATGTCAAGTCTGCTTTCATTTAAGCGCTGACTCCGTTTGTGAAATTTGCAGCAATCCCAACCGGGATGACAGTACAATTTGTGTTGTTCCCGACTCTCGCGATGTCATTGCTTTAGAAAAAACACGGGAATATTCCGGAAAATATCATGTCTTAGGGGGCGTCATTTCGCCCATGGATGGCATTGGGCCCGAACAATTGCATATTCAACCCTTAGTGGAACGAGTTAGTCAAGAAAAAGTCAAAGAGGTTATTCTGGCGATCAGTCCCAGTGTGGAAGGAGATACCACTACCTTATATCTAGGCCAGCTGCTAAAGCCGTTTACTCGGGTCACTCGCATTGCCTTTGGTTTGCCAATGGGAGGGGATTTAGAATATGCTGATGAAGTTACACTTGCCCGCGCGCTAGAAGGACGCAGAGATTTAGATTAATGTCATTAGCAAGGGAAAATTTTGCTCAGGAACTCAGCTTAGCAGACCAAGACATAGACTTGGCAAAAGTTGCCCTGTATATTGCGCAAGAAGAAACCCCAACCCTAGAAATTGAACCTTATCTAGCGCAGTTGGATCAATGGGCAGAACAAGTAGCGGAATTAATTCCTGCGGAACGTTATCCCATGCGAGTCATTAAATGTCTCAATCAGGTATTGTATGAGGAGTTGGGATTTCGGGGAAATGAGGAGGATTATTATGATCCTCGCAATAGCTTTTTGAATGAGGTGATGGAACGTCGCACCGGAATTCCCATCACGTTAGCCTTAGTTTATTTAGAAGTAGCGCGTCGCCTTGATTTTCCCATGGTTGGCATTGGCATGCCTGGACATTTTTTAATTCGGCCAGAATTTAAAGATGCGGGGATTTTTGTGGATGCCTTTCATCAAGGAGAAGTGTTGTTTCCTGAAGATTGTCAACAGCGCCTGCAACAAATTTATCAACAACCAGTGGAACTAGAACCCCAATTTTTAGAAGCCGTTACCAAACGAGAATTTTTGGGGCGAATGCTCACCAATCTCAAATTGATTTACATTAATCGCCAAGATTTAGAACGGGCATTGAGCGTCATTGAACGATTATTATTAGTATTTCCGGATGCGGTTACCGAACAGCGCGATCGCGGGCTTTTATCCTATCAATTGGGACAAATTCCCCAAGCCATTGCCGATCTCAAAACGTATTTAGCCCACTTCCCGGAAGCATCCGACGCTTCTATGATTCAACTGTTACTGAGTCAAATTACCCCCGAAGATGCTTAAGTATAGCCGCTTTGGATATAGAGGGCTTCCGCAACCCGTTTTAAGCGGCGCAGTTGTGCTGACATCTCTTGTTTAGTGGAACCAGCAGCAAATAATTCAAATCCCAATTTAACCAGCGGATTAGGGACTTTAAACTCAAAGCGGTTAATTAATTTCGTTCCTTGGTCATTGGGTTGACATTCCCAACGATCGCGCCCTTGAAAAAATCCCGCAAATTCCCAAACAATTAACCCCGGTTCCCGCTCCACAATCGTATTATTCAACGTGGGTTGAATGCCTGGCAAATCAATAATAAAGCGGCTGCGGCTTCCCAATTGCGTATCCCACTCTCCCACCGGTTCACAGCGCAATCGAGGATTCAGCCAACGATGCATCAACTCGCGATCGCTAATACACTTTTCTACCATGGTGGCACTGGCACTAATTTGAATCGATTGTTCAAACACTTTGTAGTCTTTCATTAGTCACCAATCTGAGACAGCAAACGTTTCTCACTTCTCATCAATTCTAGAAAATTTGGAACCATTTAATCGGAGATGGTGAAAGGTTTAGGAAGCATCAATCTCTTGAAATCTTGGGAATTTGGTGATAATAGGAACCTGAGGTTGGTCTAGAAAAAGGCAATTTGGCAATTTGGGAAACGCTGATTGGTTATAGAATTAATTCATATTAGATGAGCAATCATCCGACTCCTAGAACCGTATTGTTCTCTTCAATACGTATAAAATGTTTTATATCCTACCCTCTTTTGCTATAAGTAAATTAATTTTCGTGATGGGATTTTTCTGTTTTAATGTTGGAAAATGAGATTTTCATATTAAAATCAAGCCCATTGATTTCTTTATGGCATTTTTGCAAAAGCTCATTTTATCCTCTTTTTAATAGAGGCTTAATGTCTAACTAATGGTACAGCTATCAATTTCATCGAGAAAGAAACATGATGCTCTCTAATCACTCAATGTTATTTAACAGAGTTCCCAAATTACTTGCTCAGGAAACGCCAAGTCCTCAACAAAGTCCAGATGCCATGCAGGCAACTCAGGATTGGTTAACCGAATTTGCCCGAGAATTCTTCTCCCAAGACGTGAAGAGTTTGGTTTATGCCTTACTCACTCTGGTTATTGGATGGATTCTGGCTTGGGCAATCGGCCGCTTTGTCCGAACACTCCTGAAGAAAACTAACATCGATGATCGGATCGCTACCTGGCTGACGGGGCAACAGGGAGAAGAACCCATTCCCATTGAAAATTGGATTGGCGATACCGTTAAGTGGATCATTCGGCTGTTTGTTATTGTTGCTGCTCTGCAACCCCTACAACTAGAGGCCGTTACTGAGCCGCTCAATACGCTTCTTAATGAAATAACAGGATTTTTACCGCAAATTGGCGCAGCGGCAATTTTGCTAGGACTTGCTTGGGTCGTCGCGAGCCTTGTCAAGATTTTTATGATTCGTCTGTTGCGAACCTTCGATCTTGATCAACGCTTTAATGAACAAGTTGGAACCAGTGAAAGCGATCTTACCCTCAGCGAAACCATTGGCAATACCCTGTACTGGTTAATTTTCCTGCTGTTTCTCCCTTCCATTCTCAGCACCTTACAACTACAAGGAACCTTAGGCCCCGTTCAAGAACTTGTCAATGGCATTCTGTCGGTTCTACCGAACATTTTTGCAGCGATTCTCATTGTCGCCATTGGTTGGCTGATTGCCCAACTCGTCCGCAAAATTGTTACTAACCTTGTTATTAGTACTGGCGCTGATCAATTAGGAACTCGCTTCGGTTTATCGGAAGGGGAAGATAGCCCGTCCTTATCTTGGATTATTGGCACTGTCGTTTATGTACTGATTTTAATTCCAGTCGCGATCGCGGGCTTAGAAAGGCTGCAAATTCAAGCCATTTCTCAACCAGCAGTTGCAATGCTGGATCAAGTCTTAAATACTTTGCCTAAAATCTTTACGGCAACGTTAGTGTTAATCATTGCCTATTTCATTGCGCAATATATTAGCGAGTTTGTTAGCAATATTCTGAGCAATGTCGGGTTTAATAATCTCTTTTCCTGGTTAGGCTTACAACGCCCAGCAAGTACAAGTGAAGGAGAAGAAGCAGAAACCATGGTTACGGATCAAGGTGAGGGTTCCTCTTCTTCTTCTGCCATACAAAACCGCACTCCCTCAGAATTGATGGGAATTGTGGTTTTAGTGGGGATTATGCTGTTTGCCACCCTGGCTGCGGTTAATATCCTCAACATTCCTGCGTTAACGGAATTAGTCAGCGGCATTGTTCTGGTATCCGGAAAAATTATTGCCGGGTTAATTATCTTCGCGATCGGTTTATACTTTGCCAATGTCGCCTTTAATCTCATTCTCAGTTCTGGGATGCAACAAAGCCGTACCCTTGCCCAGGCCGGCCGCATTGTCATTATTGCCTTTAGTTTAGCCCTAGGACTGCAACAAATGGGCATTGCTCCTAATATTGTTAATCTGGCATTTGGATTATTATTGGGATCAGTCGCGGTCGCGATCGCGCTTGCTTTCGGCTTAGGATCTCGTGAAATTGCTGCCGAACAAGTCCGAGAATGGATCAATAATTTTAAGTCTTCCCGAAATCAATAATTCCTTCGTTTTATTGCAAGGCTTAAATCGCTATCAATGACTTTGCCAGGTCCTCTCCCTTGTGGAGGGGACTTTTTATCGGAGGGTAAAGTTCCATTTTTGTTATTTGAGACAATTGAAGATCTCAAAAATACCTTATTGCTTAAAAACGGGGTCGGACAAATCATGTCTCGACCCAACTAATTGGAACACGATTGAAGTTAACTTCTTGTGTGTCTGAAAAGTTGACTAACAACGATATGAATTCAAGTCTAGATCAGTTTCACTTACAAAAAACAATATCGCGATTTGTCGTTTGATTAAGTGACGGGAAATACTTTTAAAGTTCCCTCCTTCTTATTCATCCAAATTTTAAGCGATACTCCATGCAAACCTGTTGCTGTTCAGGCGTCATGTTTTCAAAACGACGAATAAAATCTGCCTCGGCACGTTCTATCATTTCTTTTACCGTATTAGAAGACGTATAAATCATCGCTTCAAGAACACTTTTCGTTAAGATTTCAATATCATCACTTGGTTTAGCGTTTTCAGTAATATTTCCCATAATTTCTTCTAAAGAAAAAATGTAAGCGTTCGGATAATTCTGTTTAGTCGCTTCCACGTATTGTGTATGCAAAGCCTGGAGTGTTGTTTCTTTCGTAGCTGTTAAGACCATAATACTTAGTATTCATCATCAACAATTTTAGGTTACTAATCATTTTACTCATTAACTGTTTACTGTGAACGTTGATTTATTAATTTACTTCAATCGGTAGATTTTTAAATGAGAAAAGCTTCAATTGACTTGATTATAATAACTTATTTGATCGGTTAATTTAACTAATTTTGCTTTAAAAAGTATCATCACTGACTTCAAGGCTCGATAAACGAATCAAGATTCGTGTTATCAAATGTAATCAAACGTCCTCTTACACTAAAGTCTCGATTTTCGTAACGGCCATTAATCATAAATTTGTATGGGATGGGAGTAATTAGAAAACTAACAGACCAGTAGAAGCGATTCTATAAATTGTCGTCCTTAATATCACTCCTCAGTTTGAGATATCCTAAGAGATAGGCGTTCAATTTAAGCAATTATGGCAGTCAAAAAGCAATATAGCAGTTTTTCTCAACTGATAACCGAATCACCTACGCCAGTTTTAGTCGATTTCTATGCTGTTTGGTGCGGCCCCTGTCAAATGATGTCTCCCGTTCTAGATGCAGTTAAGGAAAAGTTTCAAGATCGTTTAACCATTGTTAAGATTGACACTGATAAGTATCCTGAAATTGCTTCCCAAAATCATGTTTTGTCTTTACCCACGCTGATTTTATTTAAAGATGGCAAACCCGCTCAGCGATTTGAAGGTGCCAGCAGCAGTGAACAACTGATTTCTCAGTTGGAACAACTCATTTAGAGCGCAATTAATTCCCCTCAAGTTCTCGATAACAGGTCTGGCCATATCCATCAAGCTACTTCTTCAGAGAAGAAGAATACTTGGCATCTAAGACCGCTTTGGGATAAGCAATGCGTTTATGGTTGCTTTGTTGCCAAACATTCACAAACACCTGAGCCACTTGTTTTAGTTCTGCACGCGTTAAATTGGCATCTTTCAGCTGATTATCTTGCCAACGAGACCGAATAATTTTATTCACCATCGCCAGGGCTTTTTCTGGAGAAACGTCATTCAGCGATCGCAGTGCTGCTTCGCAACCATCCGCTAGCATGACAATCGCCGTTTCCCGAGACTGAGGCGTTGGTCCATCATAGCGAAAATCGGCTTCTGAAACGAGACCTTTTCCTTGATTTTGGGCTTGAAAATAAAAGTAAGAAATTAACAAAGTTCCCTGATGTTCGGGAATAAAATCTTGAATTGCCTTCGGTAAGCCACAACGCCGCGCCATGACTAATCCTTCACTGACATGCTTTTTAATGATTTGAGCGCTGGTATAGGGATCATTAAGGTCATCATGTTTATTTCTGCCTCCCATTTGGTTTTCAATAAACCCTAAGGGATCATGCATTTTGCCAATATCATGATAAAGGGTTCCGGCTCGTACTAATTCCACATTGCAATTTAATTCTCGGGCGGCTGCTTCGGCTAAAGAAGCCACAAACAAGGTATGCTGAAAGGTTCCCGGTGTTTCAATGGCTAAGCGTTGCAACAGCGGACGATTGGGGTTTGCCAACTCTGCTAACCGAATCGGGGTAACTAAATCAAATAGCCGTTCCAGATACGGCGACAACCCAAAGGCAACAATACTCCAAACTAATCCCGATAAACCATAAATCACTGCATCTGGTAGCATTGCATACCAAATCGTTTCCCCAGTTGCATTTAAAATTAAATTTAGCAGGAGGTAGATAGCACCTTGGATTAGCCCGATCGCTCCCCCTAATAGAGCTAGCTCCTCACGCGATCGGAGTCTTCCTGCTACTCCTGCTGCTAATAATCCCCCAACTGCCCCTGTCAGGAGTGCTTCCCAGCTAATTAACATTTCCTGGCGACTAAGAAGCATATAAACTTCTAGGCCGGTGACTAAACTAATTTGAGTGATAGCCAAAGCGGATCCATAAAAACTGCTCACCAATAGCCCGACTGCTGGCAAACAAGAATAAGGCACTCCCAGCATTAATAAAAGCGGGCTGGAAATGCTCATCAAAATTAATAACAACTGATCTCGTCGTCTTAGTTGACGTTTGACCAGTCGCTTAACTCCCAAAAAACAAGCAAGGGCAACCAAAACGATGAGGGTGCAACCTGCTAAGCCTTGCCAATTCACTTCTCGCTGACTGAGACCTAACTCATCTAACAGTAAAAATTGTTCACGACCAATCATTTCTCCAGAACGCACAATGATTTCCCCTTGTTCCACCGTTAAGATCACAGGGGAAACTGCCGAGGCGACTGCTTCTGCCCGACGTTTGGTTTGGGCGGTATCTTCGACTAAATTAGGGACTAATGTTTCCTTTAAAATTTCAGTGGCAAGAGAAACACTAACCGCAGGTACTTTGTCTGCTAATTGTAGGTGTATTGCTTGGTTTAAAGCTGATGAAGGCAACCCCGGCGAAATGCCTTGAGTTAACATTTGTTGCGCGGTCTTTTTAATGCCCAATTGGGTGGCTTCCCAATCAGAAGGAGATAGTTGCAATAAAATGTTTCGTTGCTTGGCACTAATGTTTCTTGCTTCCCAGTCAGAAGTGGTACTCGTATTTAATGTGTCCAAATATTGTTGGCGACTTTCCTCAATTTCCATGAGTAATTGAGAAAATTCCGGTTTTGACAAAGTTGTTGCAACTTGGGCTAGTTCCCATTGCGCCTGTTGTGAGAGAGAATTTGATTCGGTAGGCTTTGCTAGACCTTCTAATACGGCTTCCCACTGTTGGGGAGAACAAGTGCGTAAATAAACCTGTACGGGTTCTGATAATTGATCAGTTTCTAGGAATAAGTCGGCAGTGGCTTGTTTTCGCAACGCTGATAAGGTTTTTAACTTGTTTTCTAGCGTCTGAATAATTTGTTCATTCTTAGCTGAGTCAATTTTGAGTACCGGCGTTAATTGCGACTGGGCTGCTTGTCGTTTTTGGGCAGTTTTTAACTCATCTTCAACACGAATCGTTGCCGAAGCAACAATGGTTTCTGGCGATCGCGTTCCAATGGCCAGTTGCGGTTGATGATAAAGATGATTGCCGACAACACCGGTGAGTGTTAATAATGCCAGTAAAAAAATTAACCAGGAACCGGAAGAGACATAACTCAAAACTCGTTTTCCGAGGAACTGGCGTGAGGAAAGCGGAGTAAGGTGATGATGGGTGAATCGATGAGTAATCGTGGGAGAAAGTTTCATCAGTCTGAAATCCCCTTGCAAACCAAAATTAGGAGTAAAGTAAAATGAGACTGGGTGAGATCGGTTGGTTATTCAGAATGTTTTTTTTGATGATAGCTCCCCTTCCGAGGTTGGATAACCTGACAAGCCGCGATCGCGCTTTGCTTTAAGGGCTGATTGATTCTAGCAAATTTATAACTGCCCGACCAAGTGGCAAACATTGCTTCTAACATAATTTCCCATTCCTGTTTTTCTTCCTGCAACCAACAACGCCAGGGAATAGGAATCGCACTGATACTATTTTGTGCCCCTGATAATGCACCGACTAAAGGAAGAACAAAAGGGCTAACAGAGGTCATCGTTTGGCCGCGGCGCAACGTGAGTAGAAAGTCTTCTGCGGTAGTCGCAAAGCAGTATAGCGCTAACCAAATGTCTTGGCAAGTTGAGGGCAATTGTTTCCTGGTTGCTTGGAGGGTTTCTCCCTTTTCTAAATTGGTTTGTAGCGTTTGTAAAATTTTATCGTTGCTTTTTCCCTCAGCAGTGGCTAGCAAATCGCGAAACAGGGTGGGGGCGCAAAGTTGTTCCCTCAACGTCCAACTTGCAACAGTTGCATAAGCAATGATGGCTGATGTTTTTGCTGAAAAGTTCTCTGATGGGTTCGCAACGGCTAGAATTTGTTCTCTTAACAGTTGCGGTTGATCATGAAAAAAAAGCAAAAGGGGTAAACTCCGTACCAAGAGTTCACCATGATTTAGTTCCCTTTGCTCCAAAAAAGCTTGCCATTGTCCAGTTGTTGCTAAATGCTTAACCCCTTGCTGATGAATTGCCTGCCAACGATTTTCTGAGGCTTTTCCTTGCCAAGTGAACCTTTCTCCCAGGGCACTGCCTAATAAACTGCCTTGCCAACGAGATAAAACAGAATGACGCATCACTGAGACGATTCTTTTTGACGTTTTAGGTAGTTCACTAAGGCTTCTAACCCTAACAGATAGCTATCGACACCAAAACCGCTAATTTGACCAATTGCAACTGGGGCAATATAGGAATGATGACGAAAAGACTCTCGTTGGTAAATATTGCTGAGATGAACTTCTACCACTGGCAAGTTCACCCCTGATAAAGCATCTCGAATGGCAACACTTGTGTGGGTATAAGCGCCTGCATTAATCAAAATGCCATCTTTTTGGTTCAGCGCCGTGTGAATGGCATCCACAATTGCGCCTTCCGAATTGAATTGTTGACACTCCAGAAAGCTATGCAGCTCTGCACTGCGAGTTTTCAGAGCTGCATTAATGCTGTCTAAGCTCAACCCTCCATATATAGAGGGTTCACGAACACCTAATAGGTTTAGGTTGGGGCCGTGTAAGACTAAAATTTGCAGTTGTTGCACTGACTATCGTGTTACCCTTAACGATACTGACTGGGAACACGGTCATCAACTGGAACTGGAATTTCTTCTGTTTCCGGTTCCAGTTCTGGGCCTAATAGTAACTCAATCAATTTGCGACCCCAGTCTTTGAGTTGTTCCAGTGCTTGCTCTATATAATCCATTGAACCGATGGCTCCTGTGAGACCTCATTTCAACTAAGTTTCAGGGAGAATTCCCAAATTTAGGAATTCTTGTGAAGCAATAACGGAGATAGCTAACCGTATCTATTAACTATTTTAGCTAACCAACAAGTAAGTTACTCGCTCGCTCCGATGCTCTTTATATATTTATCTTAACGTTAGCACAATTCGCTTTCGTCAACCTCAAGGGAGAAACTGCCTGAGGCAAGGGATGGCCCTGCCGGATCGTTCGCTTTGGCGACGCTTAATGTTATTTATTAAAACTTTAGATTTTGATCGAAATTTCACTGTTCCCCATCTAGCAATGATTAGCTAGCATTGGGTTTTTCACTGATCCATTGTTGAATAATGGGATTCACTTCCTCTGGGGCTTCGTCTTGAGGACAATGACCTAATCCGGGTAAAGGAATAAAATCTTCTACTGAGGCATATTGAGCAAATTGTTCCCCTAAAGCAATGGATTCCCAAGGATCTTCTGTGCCCCATAAAATGAGAACTGGACACCTTAATTGGGGCAATAAATCTTCGGGTAGGGGGCCTTGAGAATAGCTGGTAAAGGCAACAAAAACATCCGCTGCCCCTTGTTCTTTAGCAGGGGTTAATAACATCTCCACTAACTCATCGGTGACGGCTTCCGAGCGTTGATAAGCTTGGGATAAGATATTGCGAATTGTTTTCGGTTTTGCAATTTGACGGAAAAACCAACGGCCAATTGGGGGATAACTTAGCAATTTTTGGGCAATTGGGGCACCAAAACGACGATACCAGGGCAAGGTTTGGCGTTTTCGTTCATGTAACAGTCTGAGGGAAATATTGAGGTTAATGACGCCGAAACTAATTTCCGGTCGGGTAACAGCAGCTTGCATAGCAGCAATGCAACCGATAGAGTTTCCAACCAAAAAAACTGGTGTTCCCACTACCTCTTGGCAAAAATCAGCAATTTGTTCTCCCCAAGTTTCAAACGTATAATCAATTTCAGTGTTGGGTTTGGGTTTTGCAGAATGACCAAAGCCGATTAAATCCAGGGCATAACAGCGAAATGACTCCCCCAAAACGGGTAAATTTTTTCGCCAATGACCAGAAGATGCCCCGAATCCGTGGATACAAACGATCGCGCTTCCTTGGTTGCCGCAACGGCGATAGGTAATGGGATACCCGCGCCAAGTCCAAGTTTTGATTTCTAGGTTTGAATAAGATACTGTCATGGATTTTTGTCAAGATAATCTAAATAATATGTAACAAAAAAAATAGAAAATAGACCAGTACAATATGAGAGAAGTCGGAAGTAACACGCTCTCATGTCAATTCAAACCCCAAATTGGGTGAAAAATGCTGTCTTTTATCAAATTTTTCCGGATCGTTTTGCCAAAGCCGAACCGCCTAAAGATGCCCAATACCAATTTCAAACCGTTGCGTTTGAACCTTGGGAAGATCCGCCAACGCTACAAGGATACAAGGGAGGCAATCTTTGGGGCGTTATCGAAAAGCTGGATTATTTGCAAGAGTTAGGGATAACTGCCCTCTACTTAACCCCCATTTTTCAGTCGGCTTGCAATCATCGCTATCATACCCACGATTATTATCGCGTTGATCCCATTTTAGGGGGGAATGAAGCCCTCGATGGTCTGTTAAAAGCAGCGCATCAGCGCAATTTGAAAGTAGTGCTGGATGGGGTCTTTAATCATGCCAGTCGGGGCTTTTTCTACTTTAACGACATTTTAGAAAATGGGCCCTATTCCCCTTGGCTGGATTGGTTTAAAATTTTCGATTGGCCGGTATCGGCGTATAATGGCGACTTACCAGCAAATTATGCCGGTTGGGTAGGCAATCGCGCCCTTCCTGAGTTTAACCACGAAAACCCCGATGTTCGCGAGTATATTATGCAGGTTGGGGAATACTGGATCCAGCAGGGCATTGATGGCTGGCGGCTAGATGTGCCTTATGAGATCAATGTTCCCGGTTTTTGGGAAGAATTTCGAGAGCGCGTTAAAAACATTAATCCCGAAGCCTATATTGTGGGAGAAGTTTGGGACAATGCCCAGTATTGGCTAGATGGCAATCAGTTTGACGGGGTAATGAATTATGTGTTTACTGGACCTACCATTGCTTTTACGGCGCGCGATCGCGTGGATCGCAGTTTAGTGGAACAACCGGCTTATAAGCCTTATCCGGCGCAAGATGCAACAGATTATGCCGAACATATTGAACATTTGCTTGCCCTGTATCCCTGGGAGATTCAATTAACCCAGTTTAATCTCCTTGCCAGTCATGATACCGCCCGCTTGCTAAGTATTGCCCAGCGCGATCGCGCCAGTGTTAAACTAGCAACACTGCTGTTGTTAACATTTCCCGGTGCCCCTTGTATCTATTATGGGGATGAAGTGGGATTGCCCGGAAAACTCGATCCCGACTCTCGTCGCAGTTTCCCGCCCAAAGACGAATGGGATGAGGAATTATGGCAATGGCATCAAGATTTAATTCGCTTGCGCCACAGTTATCCCGCCTTGCGCACGGGAGATTATAAAATTCTCTATGCTGAAGGCTTAGTCTATGTCTTTGCGCGAACCCTTGCCGCGTCAGAACTCATTATTGCTGTCAATTCCGGCACTAAAAACGCTTCCGTTGAGGTTCCCACTGACAAACTGCAAAGCGAACCCCGTCGTCTGCTTTATGGCGAGGCTGAGTTGCAATGGGATAGCAACCGGAATACCCTTTCCTTACAGTTGCCCCCTCGTCAGGGATGTGTTATTGGCAATTAAGCTGATTTGGATTAAGGGCAATTTTAATGTCCTTGGCAGCTTCAGGAAAAAGCACCTATGATCATTTTCAGAAGGTCTCGTTTGCCCTTAAGTAAGCAATAATCGAAAATACTGATGACTTCTCCCGTACAATTCCAAGATGAATTTGACGTTGTCGTAGTCGGCGCTGGACATTCCGGTTGCGAAGCCGCCCTAGCAGCCGCGCGTTTAGGGTGTCGCACCTTAATGTTAACCCTAAACCTGGATCGCATTGCCTGGCAACCCTGCAACCCAGCCGTGGGCGCCCCTGCCAAGTCCCAATTAGCCCACGAAGTGGATGCCCTCGGCGGTGAAATCGGGAAAATGGCAGACCGCACCTATCTGCAGAAACGGACGCTTAACGCTTCGCGAGGTCCTGCAGTGTGGGCATTACGCGCCCAAACCGACAAACGCGAATATTCCCGGGTAATGCGCCAAGTGGTGGAAAATCAAGAGAATCTCACCTTGCGCGAAGGGATGGTCACCGACTTGGTATTGGGCGATAACCAAGAAGTCATTGGCGTCGAGACTTACTTTGGCACGGCATTTAAATGTTCCACCGTTATTTTAACCACGGGAACCTTTTTAGGCGGCTGTATTTGGGTTGGCAATAAATCCATGCCAGCCGGACGGGCAGGGGAATTCCCTTCCGTTGGTTTAACCGATACGTTGAAGCAACTCGGTTTTGAAACGGGACGCTTGAAAACGGGAACCCCGGCGCGAGTGGATAAACGGTCCGTTGACTACAGCCAATTGCAAGCCCAACCTGGGGATGAAGCAGTGCGTTGGTTCAGTTTTGACCCGGATATGTGGGTAGAACGGGAACAAATGTGTTGCTATATGACCCACACCACTCCCGAAACCCATCAAATTATTCGAGATAACCTAGAGTTGTCTCCCGTCTATGGCGGTTGGGTAGATGCCACTGGACCCCGGTATTGTCCCAGTATTGAAGATAAAATTGTTCGCTTTGCCGACAAAGATAGTCATCAGATTTTCATTGAACCGGAAGGGCGCGATATTCCGGAACTTTATATTCAAGGCTTTTCCACTGGGCTGCCGGAAAACCTCCAACTTTCCATGTTGCATACCCTGCCTGGGTTAGAAAATTGCAAAATGTTGCGTCCGGCTTATGCGGTGGAATATGACTATTTGCCAGCGACGCAATGTTATCCCACGTTGATGACCAAGAAAATTGAAGGATTATTCTGTGCTGGACAAATTAACGGCACCACCGGTTACGAAGAAGCGGCCGCGCAAGGAATTGTTGCCGGCATTAATGCCGTGCGGTTTGTTCGGGGAGAAGAAATGGTAGTGTTCCCCCGAGAAGGCAGTTACATTGGTACTTTAATCGACGATTTATGTACCAAAGATTTAAGAGAACCCTATCGCATGCTGACCAGTCGGTCTGAATATCGCCTCATTTTACGCTCAGATAATGCTGACCAACGATTAACGCCCCTAGGACGAGAAATTGGCTTAATTGATGACCGGCGGTGGGAACTTTATCAACAAAAACAAGCCAATATTACTGCCGAGAAAGAACGTCTCCATAGCACGCGCATTAAAGCCCATGATGAAGTGGGCAAGCAGATTATTGCTGATACTGGACAAAACATCAAAAGTTCGGCAACCTTAGCCGATTTATTGCGTCGTCCCGGATTCCACTATGACAAACTTGATTATTATGGCTTAGGAAATCCCGACTTGCATCGCGTGGAAAAACAAGGGGCAGAAATTGATATTAAATATTCCGGTTACATTCAACGGCAACAAAATCAAATCGACCAAGTAACCAAACAAACTAATCGCCCCTTGCCGCCAGATTTAGATTATATGAACATCGAAACCTTGTCCATGGAAGCGCGGGAAAAATTAACCAAGGTCAAACCCTTAACCATTGGTCAAGCCTCGCGCATTGGCGGCGTGAATCCGGCAGATGTGAATGCTTTGTTGGTGCATTTAGAGTACAAAAATCGTAAGTTAGTTGAGCAATAAAAGCCACAATTTAGCTAGAGACTTGCCAAATCAAAAAGTTTCTAGCTAATTTTTTTAAGGCAAAATTACTAGTAAATAAGTTGCAGTGCGATCGCGCAACAATTAATTTCTTTTCTCAAATGAGTGATATTGAAACCAGTAACAATCAAGTTTATTTTGAATCCTGTTCCAATTCACTTGCCAGTTGACGTAGTTTTTGCTTTAAAGCCTGAGATTGACGAATTAAGTCATCAACTTTCCGTTCTAGGGTAGAAAGAAAAACTTGGGACATGCGATCTTTTCTTAAATTAACCGAAAGGAGATCCCGAACAATGCTTTTGGTTAACTCTCGGGCTTCCTTAGCTTGTTTATAGAGGATTAATTCTTCTTTCATCCTGCTTGATTTCCACGAAACTGAGGGCTTATGGTTGTTATTATCGGGTTGGAAAGGGAAAGAAGTAAAATGATGAGTGAAGCTGAGTTAACCATTCCTGATAATGTCACCTTTGAAGACGCGATCGCGCTGACGCAAGAGTTGATGGGAAAAATGGAAAATGACACCATTAGTCCTTCCCAAGTGCAAGAAACCATCAGCGCGTTAGTTGCCAGTTCCAATGGGGCGCGAGGCTTTTTTGTCACTTACCTGACGTCCGACTCTCCATTGGCAGATCAACCTTCAGATCCTGTATTAACCGCCTTAAAGACGGCACCGGAATTGGTCAGTGAGTTGTTGGTAAAAAATGTCGCTATGTCCACTGCCATGGCGATGACTCATCGCCGTCAAGAGAATGAAAGTATGGCGCAAGGATCGGATCGCGTGCAGCGGCGCAGCATTCATTTGATCAAACAATTAAATCATGAGTTGATCCAACAACAAGCGCAACAGATGCGAGATAGTGCGCTAACCGGAAAAGGAGAAGCAGAAGTTGCTTTTTTCCAGCGTTGGGGGTATGATGACCAGCAACGGAACGCGATCGCGCAGGCATTAGCCCAGGTTATTGAGACTTAGCC
>JBDGQV010000016.1:0-10434 GCA_042218725.1 Halothece sp.
GATATTCTGGGTTTGTTGTTGCTGAATTGTGGTTGTCATTATGGATATGAGTCCGAGTTATTGAATGATTGACGATATCGAGATGATGACAAGGCTTGATTAAAGCCTTAATATTACTATACTGATTCCCTGAGAAAAATGTCAAGTTTTGTAAAACTCTTAATCTTATAAGAGGTATAAGTTTTACTTATTTTTGAATTGGGGAGAGAAAACCGTACCCTGAATTAAGCAGAAAGCATTACCACTCATTTGATAAAGGAAGTATTATGTCAGAACAACAACATCAACCAATTCAAATTCCCATTGAAGTTGCTCTCAGTGTGTTAACCGTTCCGGTTTTAGGGGGGCTTGTCGGGGCGCGATCGTTGCAACAAGGTTTAATTAATTTCGGAGAAGCGAGTGAAGAGTTATTTCGAGGGGATCGCTTACCAATTCTTCATTTTCAGCAACAAAAGGAGATAGAAATTAAAGAATAAAAACCGGAATTGTTATGCCCTTCTCGGAAAAGAAACAGATATAATTACGGACAGGCAAAACAACCTAGGGTAGGCAGTGTGATGGAAAACCATCAATTGCCAAATGCTTTTCTAACATATTAGGTTGGTTGACATTCCCACTAAATTATTATTTGAAGATTCCGATCATGAGTTCTCTGTTGCAAGCATCCAGCCAAGACACTAACAACTCCTCGCGCTCTGACATATTTCTTACTCGTCGTATTAAACTAATCGAAGACTTATGGGAGTCAGTGTTACGAGCCGAATGTGGTCAAGAATTGGTGGATTTGTTGCAACAGTTGCGATCAATGGGGTCGCCGGAAGGACAAGCAACAGGATTGCCTAGTTCCTCAGTTCCCCAGTTAATTGAGCAACTGCCGCTGAACGATGCCGTGAGAGCCGCCCGCGCTTTTGCCCTTTATTTTCAACTCATCAATATTGTTGAACAACATTACGAACAGCGGGAACAACAACTCAATCGCCAGGGAAGCTATCAACAGCATCAAGCAACATTTCCCCACGAAACGGCCGATTCCCATCAAAGTGAAGAAAGAACTTTCCAAAGGGTTCCCGGTTCGGAACTGCTCGAAAAAAGTTGGCAGGGCAATTCCACGTATCAAAAAGCAGGCACCTTTAACTGGCTTTTTCCCTATCTCAAAAAATTGAATGTGCCTCCTCAACTCATTCAACGGTTGCTCAATCAACTGGATATTCGGTTAGTGTTTACCGCCCATCCGACCGAAATTGTTCGCCAAACCATTCGTAAAAAACAGCGTCGCATCTCCGGCATTTTGCAACATATTGATCAATGTGAAATGGCCGCGCAGAGTTTGGGCTTTTTAGAATCGCCAGAAGCCATAGACGCAACGGAAAAACTAAAAGAAGAAATCCGCTTGTGGTGGCGTACTGACGAGTTGCATCAATTCAAGCCGGAAGTCTTGGACGAAGTCGATTATGCACTGCATTACTTTCAAGAAGTCTTATTCGATACGATTCCCCATCTCTCGGCAAGACTGAAACAAGCTCTCAACCAGTCCTTTAGAGAAATCAAGCCTCCTAAAAACAATTTTTGCCGGTTTGGTTCCTGGGTGGGTGCCGATCGCGATGGCAATCCTTCTGTGACGCCAGAAGTAACTTGGGAAACAGCTTGTTATCAACGGGGAATTGTCTTAGAGCGATATATCAATTCGGTGAAACGGCTAACGACCGTTTTAAGTTTATCGTTGCATTGGAGCGATGTTTTACCGGAATTATTAGAATCATTAGAGCAAGATCGCGCCGCGATGCCGGAAGTGTATGAACGCTTAGCCATCCGCTATCGACGGGAACCTTATCGACTGAAACTGGCTTATATTGAACAACGCTTAGAAAATACGCGCCACCGCAATCAGCGTTTATCCTCGGAAGAAGAACCGCCTAGAGAAGTTATCGAAACCCATCATCAAACCATCTATCGTTCTGGAGAAGAGTTTTTAGAAGAACTGAGATTAATTCAACGCAGTCTGACAGAAACGGGATTAACTTGCACCGATTTAGATCATCTGATTTGTCAAGTCGAAATTTATGGCTTTAATTTAGTGGAATTGGATATGCGTCAAGAGTCCTCTCGCCACTCGGAGACGCTAACCGAAATTACCGATTATCTTCAAATTTTGCCAAAATCCTATAATGATCTTCCAGAGGCCGATCGCGTGCAATGGCTCAGTGAGGAGTTGCAAACCCGTCGTCCCCTGATTCCGGCAGAACTTAATTTTTCCGAAAAGACGCGAGAAACGGTAGAAACCTTCCGTTTGTTAAGAAAACTCCAGCAAGAATTTGGGCGCCACGTTTGCCAGACCTATATTATTAGCATGAGCCATCAAGTCAGCGACATTTTAGAAGTGTTGCTGTTGGCCAAAGAAGCAGGCATTTATGATCCAGCCACAGGAAGTTGCAATCTGCAAGTAGTGCCTTTATTTGAAACCGTGGATGACTTGTTGCGGGCGCCTCAAGTCATGAAAGACCTGTTTGAATTGCCGTTATATCGGGCTTGTTTAGCAGGGGGCTATGGTCAAGAAAATGCCAACGGGGAGTACGATATCCAAGAAGTGATGCTGGGCTATTCCGATAGCAATAAAGATTCGGGATTTCTCAGCAGCAACTGGGAAATTCATAAAGCCCAAAAAGCGTTGCAAAGTCTGGCGGAAGGCTATGGCGTTTCCCTGCGGATCTTTCATGGACGCGGCGGTTCCGTTGGACGCGGCGGCGGTCCCACTTATGAGGCGATTCTAGCTCAGCCCAGTTCCACGATTAATGGTCGAATTAAAATTACGGAACAGGGAGAAGTAGTAGCTTCGAAATACTCCCTTCCCGAGTTGGCGCTATATCATTTGGAAACCGCAACCACGGCTGTTATTCAAGCCAGTCTCTTAGGCAGCGGGTTTGATGATATTGGCCCCTGGAATGCCATTATGGAAGAGTTAGCCACGCGATCGCGCGAGCATTACCGAGCTTTAATTTACGAAGATCCCGATTTTCTCGATTTCTTCCTTTCAGTAACGCCCATTCAAGAAATCAGTCAACTGCAGATTAGTTCTCGTCCCGCTCGCCGTCAAGGCGGCAAAAAAGATTTAAGCTCCCTGCGGGCGATTCCTTGGGTCTTTAGTTGGACACAAACCCGCTTTTTACTCCCAGCATGGTACGGCGTGGGAACAGCATTAAAAGACTTCTTATATAAAGAATCAGAACGAACCTATGAGCAGAACTTAAAACTCCTGCGCTACTTCTATTGGAAATGGCCCTTTTTCCGGATGGTCATTTCGAAAGTGGAGATGACCTTAGCCAAAGTTGATCTGCAAATTGCCCATCACTATCTCAAAGAATTAGCCAATCCCGAAGACTACGAACGCTTTGAACGAATCTTTAAACAAATTGCCGATGAATATCATCTCACCAGCGAGTTAGTTCGTTTAATTACCGAGCATAAAAAACTTCTAGATGGGGACCCCGATTTACAACGCTCTGTCCAATTACGGAATCGGACGATTGTTCCCCTGGGCTTTTTACAAGTCTCGCTTCTGAAACGGCTTCGGGAATATAGCAACCAGAGTGAATCCGGTGTCATTCATTTCCGTTATAGCAAAGAAGAATTGTTGCGAGGTGCCTTATTAACGCTCAATGGCATTGCTGCCGGCATGCGAAACACGGGTTAGTTTGATTAATGATTTTCAGTCTGGTTTGACGGATTTCCCTTGATTTTGATGCCATTGCTTCCAAGCGGCAGCACTGCGAAGGGCTAACCATAATAACATCATGGCAATTAATCCTCCCTCTGCCGGGGCATTAAAGGCATAGAATACCAGTAAAACGGACAGAATATCTTCACTAAATGCCACCCAAGGCGGAATCCCGTTTAAGCGAAAAAACCAACCCACCTGGACTAGTTGCAACAGCAAAGCGAAAACACCGCCGCTAATCCCAATCAGCCATAATTGGGGAAGCTGATACTCAGCAACCTTTCCTACTGTTACTGCTAATAATAACCCCACCAGAGGACTCAAACCCAACTGCACCTGTTGCAATACTCGTTGCCCCAATAATTGTTTGGATCCAAAAAATTCAAATAACGACCAACTGACTAAAATGGTTAACACCACTTGAGGCGGAATTTCATGCAAGAGAGGAACATTTGACCAGAAATTTTGATGTTCGGTCAAACTAATGATCAGTAAGGGGAGAGCAATGCGCATTCCGGCAGCAGCAGAAATGGCAAGGGCAGCTAAGATACCTGTCAGCATAATGAACTTCCAAAGGGGGAAACTTGGCTGAATGAGATTAGAGTTTCGATTGGCAAGCGCGTTCTACCAATAAAATGGCAACAATGTCATCGATGGGACGAGGGGGAATTCGCATGCCCTTGGGAACCAAACGCCATAAACCGCGAGGCGGATATAATTGCCAGTAGCGCTCCCGTGCTTCTAAGGTACTATTGCGTTCATCGACCATCATAATCGGGATTTCAGGAAAATTGGCCTTTAAAGTATTTTGCCACGCTTTAGACGTTGTTTGATTCCCCATCACAATCTGATCAACGGCATAGACATGACACCACTTGTTGATCGTCAAAATCGCTTGTTCGGAATTGACGACTTCATGAACCATAATGTTTCCGGCAGTATCTAGTATTGCCAACCCACATTTATCTCGGCCTGGATCAAACCCTAATTGCAACATATATTGACTCAAATTAGTTGGTTAAAATAACCTGATTATTTTTTTTGACTTGTAATTTTAATTGGAGAGGACCTGCCGTATAAGCCGGTTTGGCCGCGATCGCGTTAATTTCATTATAAGATTGATCGAGGGAGGCTAATTTTTCCATAAATTGGATAGTGGCTAAGTCATCTTGTCCTAAGGAAATATCCCCTACCATTCCCGAACGACGGGCTCTAAATCGAGCAGAAGCCAGCAACAAATCAATCCGTTCCGATAATTTCCCTTGTTGGACTTCTTTCGGGGTTAAAGACAAGGAGGCAATCACTTCTCCTTTGGCAAATACTTTTTTATTCGGCACTAAATCAGCAAACACTCGAATTTTTTTTTCACCGCTTAAGTAATTGCCGGCACTTACAATTTGAATCACATATTCCTGCCCTGTCTGTAAAATTTCTTTCATACGTTTAATTTGAGATTCATTAATAAAAATAATTTGTTTTTGAAAACTTTCAGTTCCTGGTTGCGTCGCTTGAATTGCTTTCCGATTCGCTTGCTTTAAAATTTGGTTAATGACTTGATCAGTTCGTTTTTGTTTTTTAATTTGAACCACCCGCGAGGCAAGAACTTCTCCTTTGCTTAATGCTACATTTCCTTGTCTCAGCGCTCGATAATTCTGATAATACTGTTCTAGATTATTAATTTTATTTTGTAATTTGGCAATTTTTTTCTGTAATTGATCAACCTTCTTTTCCTGAAATTTAAGAACTTCGTCTCGTTTTTTAATAATGCTATCAAGTTCAGCAATTTTTTCATCTTGTTGATCAATTTCAGCTTGTAATTGATTGCGTTGTTTTTCTAATTCTTCTAACCGCTCTTTGCTCGCTTGTAACTGCTGCTTAAGACGTTCTAATTCTTGATCTTTTTCCCGGATTTGTTGTTCTAGACGTTTCCGTTGCTGTAACAGTTTCTGCCGTTCTTGTTTGAGGGAAGATAGTTGTTGATTTAATTGCGCTACTTTTTTAGAAACTGTGGCTAGTTTTTTTTGCGCAGATTGATATTTTTGATTAACTTCGTCTAACCGTTGTTGGGATTGGGTTAATTCTTGTTGAACTTTATTTTTTTCTTGAACGACTTTGGCTAGCTCCTCGCGGGTATTTTGCAACCGGTTGAGATATTCATCCAAGCGAAAAATGCCTTTCCGTAAAGACTCGCTCGTGGCAAAGAGAATACCCAAGGTACTGGCAGCAATTAACGTGCCGGTAAAAATGGTAATAAATGTTGCTGTTTGGCGAGGACGCAATTGAAAAATCCGCAACCTCGCTTTGCCCACTTTAGTTCCTAAATAATCTCCCAGTGCAGCAAGCAAGCCACCGAGCAGTAAAATTGCGGCTATTAAGACTAGCGCACTGGTCATCATAATAGAAAAACGCTAAGAAAATTGTTGGCTAAGAACGACTGGATTATGAACAGTAATTTTTTTCTTGTGAATGGAAATCATCTCTTCGTCCCGCAACTCTCCTAATAAACGAGTTACCGTAACGCGGGTGGAACCAATGGCCTCGGCAATGGCTTGGTGAGATAATTTTAAGTTAATTTGAATGCCTTGGTCTGCCGGTTGTCCAAAATCGCGACACAAAATTAATAAAAAGCTTACCAGGCGCGATCCCATATCCCGATGGGCTAAGGTTTCAATCATCATCTCGGTTTGTAAAATCCGCGAGGATAAGCCTTGCAACATCAGTCGCGTTAACTGAGCATTTTCTTGAAAAGCAATTTCTGCTTGTTCGATGGGTGCAGAGAGTAGTTCCACTGGAGTAAAGGCGACGGCATGGTAGAATCGATCCGAATGTTGACCGGTAATTAAGGATAAAACGCCGAAAATACTATTTTCTCGCAAGAGCGCCACTGTAATCTCTTCGCCGGTTTCATAAACCCGAGAGAGTTTGACGGCTCCGGTGAGCAAGAAGTAGACGCGTTCTGCCGGATCGCCGGGAAAGAAGATAGTCTTGCCCCGATCAAAGTTTTCGACAACGGGTGGAATGCCATTGCCCCCAATTTGGCGAAATACTTCTTCTAAGGAGGTTTCTGGGTTCGTAAATAAGTTCATATCACTGACTGATACCTATAAAATGGATGTTATAATCCCTTACCAGCATTATTTCAGCAAACAAAGAGGGGTTGTCTGCAAGTTTCCACCACAATCTATATCATTAGAATATCACGACTGTTCTGTTCGCTTTGGACGTCATCAAGAGAACTCAGTAAGTTGATTCCCGTTTCTTGCATCCAATTACTGACTGTTTAATATACTTATTTTATTTTGTCAATCTCTGTTTACAAAAAATATTAAGTTGCAACAAAAATCCATACGACTTGTTGCTCTAAAACTTGACAAGTTAGCTAGTAAGGGAATGAGAAAATCGACAGTTTGACCCGGTTAATATAATTAAAGATAAACTGCCCCCTTCGGATTATTGTTTTTAGTATCATACCGGAAAGCCCGCCATTTCGTCAATCTTTTTTTCCGTTAGGGCATTGTTAAGTTAAGTTAAGAGCAACCAATGATAGAAATTTCTAATTTAATAGTTTTATTTTAATGAGTTTGACTTATAAAACTTGACAAATTAGTAACACTCTGATTCAACCAGCGACGATCCAAACAAGCTAAGATGGCTAATCGATCGCGCTCATACCACGCAGTAGTATTAATCCAGCAACAGCCATTTTTGCGGCTTAGTTTCACGCCAATCAAGCGCAACAGTTCACGAAACAGAGGAATCGGTGCGGTATGATTCGGATTTAATTTCAGCACGGAACCCAGAGCTTGTTCTTGCATGGTTTGCTTTAAGCGTTGCAATTGTGGCGAGTCATTGGTCCAAGTTTTTTCTAGGTTTAATAATGAAGGCAGATCCAGGGCAATTAACGCCTGAATGATTGACCATTGTTGGTGCATTTCTTGTTTTAGATCTTGCCCGATTCCGGAATAGCAAACTGAGGGCATCATCTCTTGGGCCCAATCGGGATGATGGATTAACCAAAACCGTTCTTGTTTGGCAATAAAGTCGCGATCGTCATAAACCACTCGCTTGATAAATTGCGGTCCCCAACAAGATGTTTGTTCAATGCCGGGGAGTTGTTTTCTTAATAACCGATGCAGACTGGCGGCTTGTTTTCCTTGATGGCGATTGCCGTAATAAATGGCTTCCGCATTGCTTTGTTTCACCGCTTCTTTGGCTAATTTCTCCTGTTGTTTTGCTTCCAGCGAAGTTTCCAAGGAAATTAATTCCACTTGATGGCCGGCATTGACTAACGACTGATATAAACAGTCCCACAAATGGGATTGTTCATAATGGCGAATGGCTTGGAGAATGCAGAAGGTTTGATGATGAATATCTTGGGTGGTTGCTGTTACTTCATTGACAAATTGTTCCACAACGGCAGAAGGATCTTTTCCTTCTAGTAAGCTGGTTCCGGTTTTTAAAATAAAAGCGTTAATGGCTTCGGTTAATGATTCTCGAAGTTGGAAACGGGTTGGCGTTTGATTAACTTGTCCGTAACGGGAACACCACAACCAACGATTCAATTTCGGATCGCGCACCCGACTCATCATTTGCACTTGGGCATTGGTGTGAAGCACCCCAAAAAAGAGACAGAATTGATCGCTAAAATAGTTTTCAATGCTAATATCAATGCCAGCTTCTGCAGCGGGGGTATAAATTAAATAATCGGGACAATCGGTTTTAATGTAATCGTTGGGCGCTTTGAGAAAGGTTTGGATATGCGATTGCGAAATGGTTTTAGAATCGATGCGCAATCCTTGCTTTCCA
This sequence comes from Halothece sp., assembly GCA_042218725.1. Taxonomy (GTDB): domain Bacteria; phylum Cyanobacteriota; class Cyanobacteriia; order Cyanobacteriales; family Rubidibacteraceae; genus Halothece. Next base: position 8,519 of record JBDGQV010000016.1, read on the forward strand.
GTTTCCGCTAACAGTTGATCTAAGGCTTCCGCTTCCAGTTGGCTATCGGTACAAATAACCGGTTTTTGAGACTGCCATAATTGTTGCAATAAGGGAGAGCGATCGTTGCGTTTTCCTTTCCCGGTTTCATCGCAACTTTCCTGTAAACATTTAATTTGCAGCGGCGTTCCTTGATAAGAATTTTCTACCTTTACTAAGGGACGTTCTTTCCCAGCCAATTCATGGAGATAATTGACGCACCAATCCGTTAGCATCCCATCCAAACAAATCACCCGCTTGGCTTGTTGCAAGGCTTGGCTAAACCGTTGAATAATTTCCTCTCGTTTCTGTTTCAGGGTTTCTCCTGTCAAGAGATGGCTGACGATCGCGATCGCTTCATCGAGAATAATATTTTTGCCGGCAAACGCTTCAGGAGAAAAGTGATGCAAACTATCCACACATAACGCCAGCTGCGAATCAGGAAGATTAATCAAATCAAAGGCTTGTTCTGTTTGGAGATGAATCAATCCCCAACGTTGGCAAGATTGTAATAATAAAGAATTGCGATGTCCCAGAGCTAACCAACCTTCTTCGCGCAACTCAGAGACCACTTTGGCTAACCAAGTCGTCTTGCCGCTGCCTAAACTGGACTTTACTGCCAGCATGGTTCCTTCCCGAGGGGTTTCCCAATCAAAATAGGGCTGATTGATGACATCTGTGGGTTGATAGGTTTGATGATGTTGCGGGGGCGAATCATTGCTATCTACCCCGGCTTCTGTTGCCAATTGATGCACCAAAGAACGAAAGGTTTGCCCTCTGGGATTGCCATTGCCGCCTTGTAAAAAATGGCGATATTGAATGGCGCCGCCCCCGGTTTCACAACCAAAGCAATACCATTCTCCAGTTTGGGGATTCAAGGTAAACGCCGTACCGCTTTGCGACTGGTGACGGGGACAATACCCGCGCCAAGTGCCGCCAAAGTCTTGAAACTGATGCCCTGACCAATAATAAATTTGTTCTGCACTCAGGTGGCTGGTTGCCTCTTCCAACAGCCCGCTGAGGGGATGATTCCCGCTAACCTTGCCGGAGAAGGAGCGGATGCGCGATACTGGGGAAGCGGTTTTGGCTTCGGCAGGATAACATTGCTTGACCAAAAACTCGCACAACCAAGTCGGCGCGATCGCGACGTTAATTTCTTCTGGCGAGACAAGCCAATAATACTGTCCCGTATCCCGATGAAAAGAAGGCGGCAACACCGATTGATGCTGATTATACCGAAGTTCCAGTAATTCTCCGGGATGGGCGGTCACTCCTTCCCACTGGGTGATGGTTTTGCGGCGAAAAGATTGTAATTGTTCCCGATAGGAATCTGGAATTTGATAAAGCAATTGCCGACGACCTGGTTTACCGGATGTCCAAGATACGGTTTCCGGCAACGAGGTTTCTGCCAAAGCCGTTAATAAATCTTGGGCAGTGCTGCCATCAATATCAACAGCCAGCAAGCCGCCGGAGACATCTCCTAATCGCAAGCCATAGCCGGAACAAAAAGCACGGTAGGGTTGACCGGTGCGTTTGCTGATGCGTTCTTCCCCTTGCCGCAAAATCGCAGCAATTTCTTCGTGGCGGATAAAGGATTCCGTTTGCCATCCGTCTCGATAAGGACGTTTTTCCCACAGTGGGGTTAAACTCCAATGGGAAGGGAGACTGGTCAGTGCGTCGGCAATCTCGTTTGCGTTGGGAACCGGCTGAAAAGGCGTCCAATGGATCATTTTGGAAATTCGTCAGCAATACATTAACGGAAGGGGAGTAACCAATATAGCGAATGTTGAGTCAAGTTGAATTAGTTACAACTAATAAGCAATATTACGTAAGTATATATTAGTTTTTTATTAGGATCGCTAATTGTATGTGAGACTCAAAATTAGTAAACTATGGAT